>JAHDBT010000381.1 GCA_020630215.1 Bacteroidota bacterium | reverse complement strand
AAATTTTCGATCTTAAATTTTAAATAAAAAAAATCAAGAATCAAAAATCTCCAACCTCCCCCTTAATTGTTTTTGTAAAAATTTAATCATTCCATCCACATTTGCCGATTTACTTTCTAGGAAAGCATTGATTAGCACTTGTTCAAAATCGTCTTGGTGCCAGAAACTTAGTTCGGGCAAAGACGGGGCTGGGCGGCGACGGCTTAGGTCGTCTTTGTGGTAAAACAGGCTATGTACAAAGAAAATGGGGGTTTCAATATTTAGAGAAGGAAGTGTTTTTACTACTTTTTCCAAATCTCCTACACCGCTATTTTCGTGTCCATCAGAAACAATTAGTACCAAGTCTGGCGATTGTTCTAGGGCTTGAATGAGGCCCATTGCCAAATCGCTTGCGCCACTTGGGAAATGTAAATCACCAGTACCGCCAACAGGAACTACACTTAGTTCTTGTACCACTTTTTCTAGTACCAATTTAAAAGCTACATTTTGAGAAATAAGGGCAAATTCTCGTTCGCCAACGCCACGAGTACTAGCAGAGGCATCGAGTACTAGGGCAACTTTACCGCTAAATTGAGGTAATTGTTGGGCAGCATCGGCTACGGTTTTTGTTAGTGCTTCTTGTAGCATAGGGTTGCTGCCGCCACGGTACAAGTGTACTAAGTTAGCGGCAATATCGCCACGGTGTGTTACCGAAATAGTTTTGCTCATGCGCTTTTTAGGAAATACTTTTTCTTGTTGCTTTTGGTGGGAAAGGTGATAAAAGGCAGGTTTTCTACCTTTGCTGCGAGGCACAAATGCTTTTACAAATAGTTCTTTTCCTTCGTCATTTAAATTTACAAAACGGTACAAGCGGTTTTGTAGATATTGAGCTTCCGTATCGCTAATAGTTGTTTGTTGCAACAAGCTATTAATTTTACGAGCCGTACTTTTTCCCAACACATGTTCTAGCACATCCTGCACAGCACGACGACGGAAATAAATTAACTCTCGGCTGTTAGGGTGTTGAAACAAAAATTGCAATGCACTACGAGTAAGGTGTTTGCGGTTTACCTTGTCACGACGTAGGGCTAGGTAAATAGTTAGCACTTTGTCGGCAGGAATTATTTGCTGCAAAAAATAAATAACTTCCCAAAGTTGCGTTCGTTGTGTGCTTGTAAGGTTTGCCCAAGATGTTTTCAATAAATTGTACAATACCTTTGTACGGTCGTTTACGCCAATGTTTTTTACGGTTCCAAGTAATGCGTACAATAGCATATTTTTTTCTTGAAAAGCAGCGTGCAAGTCCATATCTTCCGCATAGTTTTGCGTGCCGTTGCTATTACGGGCAAGGGTAAACGGAAGGTTATTTTCTTTAGATAGGTATTGCAAAAATGCACCGAAAGAATGGATAGGTGGTTGTTTATTGAAAAGCATGTTTTTTTGGTTTCGAGTTTATATTTTAAATTCTATTCAGTTAGTATTATTTTTTAGTATTAAATATGATACGATTATATTTAATGATACGGCAAGCCCATTACAAACTAATTTTAGTTTGTTGTTTTATGAATGCAACAATTAATTAATGGTGATGAATGAATAAGAAAAGGCTAAATAAAGAGCAGGTGAAATTTCTTTTATTTTTTATTCTCTTCTGCTAATAATTGATACGATATTAAATGAGTTACAATTAAAGAAACTTGGAAAAGGGGAATAAAGTTCCAAGCGATACATTTTTTTGCCTATAGGAAAGCGTGTTAGTGACAATTTAGATTAGCGTTTTTTTCTTCCGCAGAAAATGAGTATTGTAGTAGCTTTTAAACATCGTTATTTTATGGTTGAGAAAGATAATGCCTTTGCCGTTATTGCTAAAGGTGTTGATAACAAATCCGCAAATATCAGACAAGGGAATAGAATGATAAGTTACTGTTCCCTCATTACATATCTGGAAGTAGATGTATTTATTGGTAATTACATAGTAGGTGTATGTTATGCTATCTTTCTGCAAAAAGTTGTGTAGCAACCACGGAATTAATAAAGGGACGCAAAGGAAGAGTAATAGGAAATATATCGGTAAACTTGATTTTGGGAAAATGAGTAGTATTCCTAATATGGAATTAAGGGTTACGTACCAGTTTATTTTAAAGTCAGGTTTTGGACCGCCTTCCCAAATAATTTCTTCTTCGGAATTAATATGGTCGTAAAGATCTGAAGTTTGGTTTAGCGTTTGGTTTTGTTGGTTCATTGTTTTTTAGGAGCTATTATTTTTTGTAGTAGATGTATGAGTATAACAAAAAACAAGAGCTTAAAAGTTCCACCATTATTAGCCCGCTATCATAAAATCTTTAAAAACCAGTTTTTTGTTTTGCATTTCAAAATCAAATTTTAGTAGGGCTTCATCGGTAAAATTTTCGTTTGGAATTAAGGCTTTAAGAAAAAGTAGGAGGCTAATTTTATTGTTCAATATTTCAATTGTATAGGTCTGTTCTTCGTCTTTTATTTTTTGTTGTGCTTCTATTTTATCTGCTTTTTTTAGGGCTTGCAAATTGTTGTTGTTAAGAATACTAAGTAGTTGAGGCAGAGCAGTTTTATTATCGGAATAGGGCGAAAAATCGAATTGGTATTTGTTTTTTAATTGGATGGAATCTTTGTTTTGTAAATCGGTTTTTAATTGGTTGAGTAGTTGGATGATTGGGGTTTTGTACGACCAAATTATTTCGTCTTTTATTTGTTCGTCTTCCTTAATTTGGAGTTGGTGTTTGGCTAGTAATTTAGGATTGGGTTCGATACAGGAGGAGCGTGCTTGTAGGTTTATTTTTTTGTTTGCAATGTTTTCTATTTTAGGACAAAAATCGGGTTCGTATAGTAAGTAGTAGGGTTGACTTTGACTATTGGCAAGTACCACGATTAAATGATAAGCAACTGCCCGATTACCCCCTTCATAAATTGGATATTGGATAACGGCATCTATATCCTGATCTTCATTTAAATGCCCCAATATAATTTGGCTATCTTCTTTATTAAGGCCTTTAAAAGTTTTGGAAGCTTGTTGTAGGTAGGCTGCTTTTATGGCTTCGGGATTTTGTGGTGTAGGGTTTTTACACGCCACACAACAGGCGGTGATGAATAGGATATACACGAGGACAAAGTTTTTCATGGTGATTTATTTTTTAGATTTCTTTTTTCTCTTACTACTTCCTTTTCTATTTTCTTTAGATTTTGGGTTGGGGTTAAGACCAAAACTTCGTTTGGATTTTGTTTTTGCCTTTACTTTTGTTTTACTTTTACTACCTGTTTTAGCACCACTTTTTTTTGCCTTTGTTTTTTTACTACTGACTTTAGGCGTATTGCGTTTTTTTATTTTATTTTTATCGAGCGATGCTTCTTGTGTTTTTGAAGAGTTGGCAATTAATTGGTTGAGTTCTGTTAGTTCGGTTTTGGTTAAGGTGCGCCATTCTCCTATGGGTAATTTTCCTAAATTAACGTTCATAATTCTGGTGCGATTAAGTTTCACGACCTCGTAATTGAGGTATTCGCACATGCGCCTAATTTGTCGGTTTAAGCCTTGGGTAAGGATGATTTTGAAGGTGCGTTCGTTGATTTTGGTAACGCTACATTTTTTAGTGCGAGTTCCTAATATAGGAATACCCTCGCTCATTTTTTCGATAAAGGCAGGTGTGATGATTTGTTTTACACTTACAATATATTCCTTTTCGTGGTTGTTTCCTGCTCGTAAAATTTTGTTGACAATATCACCATCGTTGGTTAAAAAAATCAATCCTTGCGAGGGTTTGTCTAAGCGTCCGATAGGGAAGAGGCGTTGTGGGTGATTGATGTATTGAATGATGTTCTGTCTTTCTTTGGGGTCGGTTGTGCATACAATGCCGATAGGTTTGTTAAATGCTAGGTACAGCGTAGTAGGGGCTGCTTTTACATTAATAAGTTTCCCATCAAGCGTAACTCGGTCGCCAGGAGCTACCCGATTGCCAAGTAGCGCAAGCTTACCATTTATTTTGATGCGTTTTTGTTCTATTAATTTATCCGCTTCTCTACGAGAACATTTGCCCGTATTGCTGATAAATTTATTAAGACTGATAGAATTGTTGGGAGTGTTTTTCATTGGCTTGTTTTCAACTACTAAATTTAGTAAGTACACTTGCTGGGTAAATATAAGGCTTTCCTAAGTGATATATACTAAACCACATTAGGTTTTGTGCATTTCCTATAAATTATTATTATAGCTGTTTAGTTACAGTTGTTTACCTTTTTGCTACAAGCCAAGAGGCTTGAATACCGTTTGGCTCAAGCGTGTCGCTTGATGTAAACTTAAACAACTATTTGCACAAAACCCGATGTGGTTGAGTCTAAAAAAAACGCCCTATCTAAAAAAAAGATAGGGCGTTTTAGCATAACTGATGAATAATTAATTAGGAATTAATTTTTCACTAATTTGGTATTAATACTTTGCTCGCCATTGCTAATATTTAATAGATACATGCCAGCAGCGAATTTACTCAGGTCTACATTTAGGGTATTAGTGCCTGCAACAGTTTCTATTGTATTGTTTAAAACTAACTGACCAGTTACATTGTAAATACGTAATTGCATATCCGAATTACTAGGACTGGTATATTTAATGTTTGCAATATTTCTAACAGGAGAAGGATGTACACTTATGATTGTAAAATCATTTTCGCCACGTAATAAAGTAATTACCTCGGCAGCAGTTGTGGTGCCATTGTAGTCGGTTTGGCTTAAACGGTAGTAGCTTAATCCTGCTGGTGCATCTTTATCTAAATGGTTGTAGGCAGTAGTAGTAAGGCTGTTGCCTGCACCAGTTAAAGTAGCTATATGGGTAAAGTTAATACCATCGGTAGAGCGTGCTAAAGTAAAGTAGTCGTTGTCTGTTTCGGTGGCGGTTATCCATTTTAATAGGTTGCCATCGGTTTGTACTTCGCCTTCAAAACTTAGTAATTCAACAGGTGTTTTTTCGCAGTAAAACTCTTTGCTAAACATTGTGCCGCCACAAGTTTCGTTGGCAATATAGGCATAGCTGGTTGTTGTTCCTTCTGGAAAAGCAACCACGCTTGCTTCGGTACCGTAGTAATAGTCGGTTAAAACATCACCTGTAATGCTGTAGGGTACACTAGGGGCGTATTGGGGGTAGCCGCCAGTAAGTGCTATCGAAGTATAAAATTCGCCTGTATCCCAATCGCAAGATTCGCCAATTACAAATTCAGCAGGTGCTAAAAACACTACGGGTGGGCCTAAAGCTACGTCGGTACAATCATTGTCTAAATCAGGAGCACCATCGCCGTCTAAATCTGGGCCTACTAAATAAGATACATAATAGGTGGTATAAGCGTTGGCATCAACAAGCGAGAAATCGCCAGCTTCGGCATTTACCGCTAAAATATCGCCAGGAGGATCGGTAATGCTGGTGTGTAAAGCGTAAATACCTATACTTCCTTCCTCCACTACATTTCCTGTTGTTACCATATCCGTGCTTTCGCCTGGGCAAAGTACCTTTTCGTCTTGTAGCATTTCGCCAGCTTCAGAAGGTAAGCCTAGCACAAAAACAAATGGGTCGCTGCTACTTAAAGCACCCGCAACAACTGCATTTTCTATTACATCATCACCTAGCACGAGGTTAAAATCGTCGATATCGGGTAAGCAGATCGTCGCTATACCAGGGCATTCCGAAATACTCAATTCGGCAGCAATTGCACCTGTAGAGGCAGATATTACATTTACTACAACTGGATTTTCTTCGGTAGCGGCACAGTTACCACAGGATAAAACATCTATGGCAATATCTAAAGTGGTACCACCTTCTTCTTCTATTAAAGTAAAGGAAGAAACCGTTTCGCAAGCATTAGCATCTGTAACCGTTACTTCATAAGTACCTTCCGCTAAATCTTCGGCATTAGAAAAATTTACTTCTTCTTCTGTAAAGCCATTGCTCCAAGCAAAAGTAAATGGGCCGCTGCCTTCGCCAACTGCTAAAATAGCACCGCCGTTAGGAGAAGCACAAGTTGGATTATCGCCTTCTAGTTCGGCAGGAGCACAGCAGGTTAACAATGCTTTAAAGGTAAATTCGGGGTCTTCGGGGCAAATAGTTGGTTCTTCTGTATTGAACCAAACACCAGTTTCTGAATCGGAGAAGTTTAAGAACGTTACACTTAAATCGTCACCATCTGTACCTGGAGGGCAAGAAGCTACAGTAGCAATAGTGATGCAAAATTCCCAAGAGCACTCTAAGTCTAGGGGAACTTCATCACCCCAGTTATTGCCTGGGTTATCATCTATTGGAGTAGCTGGCTGAGGTCTTTCGTAAAACCAACCAGGACCTTGTGGGCCAATTACTATTCCTATATCACTTTGGCCTTGTACTTCCTCGTACCATTCCCAAAAACCGCCATCCCCAGAACAAGATTCGGGGAGGGTATAAAAAATGCTAGTTTGATCCCAACCGTCGCCAAAAACAGGTACTAAACCATGAAACCAATCTGACGCATCTTCGGTGTATCCACCAACAGTTAAGCAAAACTCTACAAACTGTCCTGGTGTATAGCTGCCAAATGTTGGCGGTGGATTTACGCTAAGTGATTGGCCGAGGATACAAATTTCGTCTTCTGTTTCGGCATAATTGGTTAGGCATAGTTCAAAATCATCTTGGTCGTCAGTATCGCCACCGCTTACTTGTAAAAAGTATATTGTACCAGGATTAGTAGGGGCAATTGTAATATTTAATATGCCATCGCCATCGTCATCGGTCGCACAATCTCGTCCTATTAAGCCATTGCAATCACCTTCGTACATAGACACCGTTATTAAGGACATGCCAGAGGTAATTTGTATATCTAAAATATTACTAACAGCGGTAAATTGATACCACACATCTGCAGCAGGAGCAGGGGCATCTTCGCCAGCCGAGCAATAGCCTTGGTTAATATAAGGTAGTTCGCCAATGGCTTCTATATTGGTGCCATCTACACAAGTTTGTGTGCTAGATGTTAAATCGGGAAAGGGTGCAGCATTGCTACATTGATCGTTATCTAGCTGGGCATACATGCTAGGGCTAATAATTAGGAGTGCAATTATTGCTGCAACAAACTTAAAGTAAGTGTTGAGGGGTGCCATAGTTTATTTATGGTTGATTAATAAATTAGTTTAATTTTTGGGCATGTTTCATTCACAATAAATTTTACTTGACACTTCGAGAAATCTACTAAG
>JAHDBT010000380.1 GCA_020630215.1 Bacteroidota bacterium | reverse complement strand
AAAAAACAATTACCGCATATTGTTTTTAATAATACCTAAATGCAAAATTCTGCCACCAGTTTGGTTAACAGGGCTTACACTTTTGCCAATAACAACGCCATCCTGTGGTGCTTTATATTCTTCAATAATATCCCCAAAAATGTTTCTTAATGTGGCAATTATTTCTCCCTTTTTTACCAAATCAGTTACTTTTGGATGAACGGCTAATAAGCCTCCTTTATCGGTATACATCCAATGCGATTTTTTACATATAATGGTATTGTCCGATTGCTCTTCTACTTCGGCATCTATCATTTCTAAAAAGCTGAGTAAATTATAAATACCTGTTAAACCATCCCTAATCATGCCTTTTTGAAACAGGTTAGGATTGCCTACTTCTAGGGTAATGGCAGGAATGTCTAATTCGTCGGCGGCACCTCTTAGTGTGCCATCGTTTGGTGGGTTGTGAACAATAATTTGTGCATTTTGTAAGAGAGCCATTTTTCTAACTATTTCATCACTCATATCGGCCCTAATATAATAGGAGTTAACCCGTCCATTACTAGCGGTATGTAAATCTAGCAAATAGTGAAACTCCTTAATTATTTTATTCACAATTCGCCAAGCATATACCTGGCTAACCGTGCCATTCGATTTGCCTGGCATAATGTGGTTCAGGTCGGTTCCATCTACAAAACGCCGTCTTTTTCTTAAAAAGGAAGGGGCGTTTAATACGGGTACGCCTACAATAGTCCCTACTAACTGGTTAACATCTATTTCTTTAAATAAACGTTGAATAACGGGAATGCCGTTGAGTTCGTTTCCGTGTATGGCAGCCGTTATTCCTACTACTTTTCCGTCTTTGTTTCCTCTGGCTACTATAATAGGAATATGTATAGGAACGCCCATACTGTCTTCTACTATTTTTAGCCAATACCTAGTAATTTTTCCTGGAGGTGCATTTTTTACGTCTAGGTCTTTAATTACATTTATTTCTTTACCAGTATTTAAAAGCATTATATTTTATTTTTTTCGTAGTATTTTCTAATTAATTGCATAGCTTCTGCTACCAATGGTTTGTTTTGCAACTTGGCAATTTGAGGCAGTCCGCCAATACTTGTTGTATTAATTTCTGATAGCACTCTTTTTCCATCGTTGCCAACCAAAGTATCTACGCCATACATTACAATGCCCATTTTTGTTAAAACAGGGTTAAGTGTTGCTACAATGTGTTGTTCGTCGTCGTCGGCTTCGGCAATGTTAGAACTGCCGCCCATTGCTACATTACACAGCCACGAATTTTTAGCAGGCAACCTAAGGGATGCGCCTAAAATTTTACCATTTACTACTACAATTCGTTTATCACCCTGCGATACATTTTTTAAAAATTGCACGCCTAAATAGTCCACTGGATTAGCGGCGTATTGTGTGGCAAATTGTTGGAAAGTAATTTCCTGTTTTCCTAGCCAAACTTGGTCATCATCTATGCGTACAATACCTCGGCCGCCATATTCCCTAAAAGGTTTTAAAACAATAGGAAACTGTTTTTTAAAGGCTATAATATCTTCTAAATTTTTGCACACTTTCATGGGTGGGCAAAGGGTAGGGAAGTTCATTAAAAACTCCTTGCTTCCAGTTGTATCAATTCCTTTAGGTGCATTAATAATGCATTGATTGGGAAATGATTGGTCTAAAAAATTTAAGAAACCGGGAGATAAGGGAGGAGGTAAACGCAACCAAATTAAATCGTAATTAGCAGGATTTACGGCTATTAATTTTTCGGCAAAAAAAGTTTCTTTGGTATTAAAATTAAATTGTTGGTTTACCCTAATTGCCTGTAAGGTGTTGGCCACTTTATTTTTAAAAAAAGTATTGTTTTGGGCAATGCCCCTAGTGGCAATATCTAGCTGGCCACAAAATGCTTGCTGCTGCATGGTGTGGGCAAATGCATACAGTGCGTTTTCCGAACTGTGATTGCTGTGGTCGGTTAAAATGAGGATGTTAATTTTTTTCATTTCGATAGCATTATTTCGTTTAATAAACTAGGGTCGTCGTTAAGGCTTTTAAATAATCGCATTCTAAACTTCCCATTTTTATTGTAGAGGGTTTGGGCCATTTTATCAATTGCTACCATCGATAAAACGGTTTGTATATACGCTTCTATGAGGTCGTCTAATCCTACGCCTAGTTTGTTAAAGTCTCGTCTGTCCATTAAAATAAGTCTATTCGTATCGCTGTTCCAGGAACCGTCGGGGTTTTTAAACGATAAGTTAGTACCTAGCATTTTCCAGCTATCAATACTATCGGTAATATTATCTATCAAAGGTTTTTCGGCACGACGGGCGTAGGTGCAAAGCGGTTTAATTCCTTCATTTGTCGAACTCACCATCATCCGAATATCTGCTACAAAAGTTTGGTTTTTTTGATTGGGAATTGTGCCTACATGATACAGTTTACCAGCCGCAGTTGTGCTGCTCCAATTCGAATTGCCAATTAAACTTTGCACAATAAAGAGTTCGTAATCAAACTCCAACTCCATAAAACGGTCGAGTTCGTCGGGGGTTACAATGGTGTAAACGCCTTGTCCTGCATTGCTGTAGGGTACTTTTACCACCGCATGTCCGCCCATTTTTCTAACCCAAAGTGGCACTTCATTTTTACTAACATCCCAAATTGTTTCGGGTATATTAATTTTTAGTCCATGCGGTTCTAGTTCTGCATTAAAAATATCGTAAGCTTTGGCGGCTACCATCTTATTACGTCCTCCTGCAAGGCAGGCTGCTATTGGATTTAATATTCTGGTTTTGGAGTGCAGTGGCAATCTATTCCACGGTTTTTGAGTGAGGTACCTAAAGGCCGCTCTTATAGGAATAAGGGTACCATCTTCTGCTTTAACATGCATTATTTCGTCCTTAAAAACAATAGACGGATTTTCGTCATCAGTATAAAAAGGAACGTAGTAAACAGGTTCTTGCATTACCTCGGCAATTACTTCGGCATAGCCCGATGTTTCCATTGGGTTTTTATCGTAAATAACGGCTAAACCACCTTTTATTTTTTTACGCAAATTTTTAAGGTAGGGCTTAAAAGTTCGTTCAATCATTAGGCGGTAGCTCCCTTGTTCTTGATTATCATCAATTAAGGGCATCGACTTTTGTCCAGAAGGGCAAGAGTTGTTTTCGATAACTACCATCTGCCTTTTGCCACCTGCGGAAGTTACGTTTAGTAAATCGGCACCTGCCCATAAAAAATACTTGGCTTTATGGTTAAGTACCTCCCGCAGTTTGTCGCCATTTACCGTTGGACGCATGTGGCAATAACGGGTAATAATTCTTTCTTGACCGAGGTTCAAGAAAAAAGCAATCATTGGATGAATAGTCGCATTGAATGCTTTGGGATACCAATGGTTATGTGCTTCAAACTCATTGGGTTGGACGATTTTTATTTTGCTCACTTTCTATTTTTGTTTAAAGATTAGTGGTTACTATTCAGCATCCGCTTACATAGTAGTAGAACGTAGAAGGTACGCTTCGCTAAAGGTAGCAAGAGGGCTTCGAACGCTGCTACTTGCTCGGCAGTTTTTTTAATTACCTACAAAAACGAGCGTAGCGAGTGGTCTTTATACATGATACGAAAGTACTTTCTACTCGTTGCTGAACAGTAACGATTAGTGGTTATAAAAATAATGCTCAAAAATAGAATACTTTGGTTATATTTTCTGTTTTAGGATGGCTTTTTTAACTAGAAAAGTTTGTTTTATTTTAAAGAGGGAAAGGGGACTTGGTACACTATAAATTAAGTTAATATAAAACCCAACAGACAAGGAGCGTAATTTTTATACATTTTGTTTCCAATTACATTAGTTGTACTTTTAGCGAGAAGTGGAAAGTACTTTAGTATAAAGATTGCCGAGTATACTCAACCACATCGGGTTTTGTGCAAATAGTTGTTTAAGTTTGGCTCAAGCGAGACGCTTGAAGCCCGTTACGCTCCAGCCGGGAGGCTGAACCGGGCGTTCCTTTTTTATAAAAAAGGAACGCAGGGTCAAGCGTCCTCGCTTGAGCCAAACGTGTTTCAAGCCTCCCGGCTTGTAGTAAAAAAAATAAACACCTCCAATTAAAAATGTGTAAATAATAAATATGGAAAATGCACAAAACCCAATGTGGTCTAGTATAAATATAAAACCGAAGCCGTCCAAATGCCAAGTACCCTTTACCAACTACTATTATCCAGTATTTTTTAATTTATAAACTTTTTTGAATGAAACACATTTTAACACTTACCATGTTTTGTTTGTGCTTTAGTACAAACCTTTTTGCTCAATCTCCCTATACACAAGTCCAATTTAGTGTGGATAGTATTATAGATGTAAATTATGGCGATGCTATAAATTACGCAGGGGAGGAGGAAGCTTTATTTTTAGATATTTACAAACCGCAGGGCGACCCCAATTGTTTGCGCCCCGTGATGATTTTGGCGCATGGCGGTGCGTGGGTTACGGATAGCAAAGACAATGCGAGTATGAAGTTTATGTCGATGGAATTGGCGAAGCGAGGTTGGGTTGTTGCCAATATCGACTACCGGCTTGGCATGAACAATACGGATGAGTATGAAACGACGGATTTGTGCCTGAGCGTTACCGCCCCCTGTGCTTTTATTAGCGACAGTATGGAAGTAGAACGAGCTAATTTTAGAGCGATGCAGGATGCAAAAGGAGTAGTGCGTTTTATGAAAAGCAGGCATCTAATGGATTCTACCGATATTAATAATGTGTATATGGCTGGCGAAAGTGCTGGCGGTTTTATTGCGCTTTCTGCTGGTTTTACCAATGTAGAATCAAAGAAACCCGCTTCGTGCTACGCCATAGGGGATGCCCCTATTCCCGATGCCGATTTTTTAGATGTAGGATGTACTGTAGCTACGAATGATTTATCACGACCAGATTTAGGAACGATTGAAGGAGATTTACATACGGGTACTTACGATGCTAGCCTGCAAGGCGTAGGTAGTTTTTTTGGGGGGGTAATAGATGTCAGCATTTTTGATAATGTGCCTAATGCGCCAAGTGTTTATTTATTTGCTCAGGGGGCAGATGTGGTGATTGATTTCGACTACGGTATGATGTTTGACCGAATTAGTAACGAATGTTTGACAGGGCTTTGCCAGGGATTCGGGCCTTATCCTCATGCCTATGGAGGCGAGGGATTAAGAAAATATTTTGAGGATTTAGGAACCGCAGCACCTCCCTCTCAAGCAGAAATTCTCGACAATGCAAGCGGTTTTGGCGACTGCTTAGGCAACGGACACGCTATTGACGACCCCGAATTACGCTTACAAAATATAGCCGATTTTTTTGCCGCAAGAATCCTAGCATCAGGAAACGACCCTGCTAGTAATTGTGCGGGTCCGCCAGATTGTTTAGGAGATATTGGTGGTAGCAATATAATAGGCAGCCCTTGTAACGACAATGATGATAACACAGGAGATGATACTTGGGATAATGACTGTAACTGTGTTGGCTTATTAATTGATTGTATGGGCGTGGCTGGAGGAAATGCGGTAATAGATAATTGTGGGGTTTGTGAGGGCGATAATTCGTCTTGTGGAATTGCCAATCTTAAAATTTATTTGGAAGGCGCAGTTTCCACAGGAAATAATTTAATGAATACCGACCTAGGCAACAATAATCTTATTCCTAATAATCAACCCTACAATACCGCACCGTGGAATTATAATGGCATGGAAAACTACCAAACAATTCCAACAAATGCCGTTGATTGGCTATTGGTACAAGCAATTGATATAAACAACAATAGCATTATAGAAACAAGGGCCGTACTACTATTAGCGGATGGTTCGCTAGAAGATACGGACGGAACAATAGGGCTTGTATTTAGTGATATTGTTTACGGCAATGATTATTACCTATATATTCGTCACCGCAATCACCTTGCAATACAAAGCGCAACGCCCTTAACAATTACAGATGGTACAACGGTATTTGACTTTACCAATCCAACAAACGTAATGGGCAATACCGAACAAGTTGTACTTTTGGACACGAACACCTATGGTTTACACGCTGGCGATATAAACGGAGATGGTACAATAAATGTAATGGATTTTAATGCGTATATTTTCGCTTTAAGTGGTGGCAGCAACAATCAATACCGCCTAGCAGATACGGATTTAAATGGCATTATCGACATCACCGATTTTGATACTTATCGACCTAATTGCAGAAAAATAGGTATTGATAATATTCGTTATTAATTCGTTACTATTCAGCAACGAGTAGAAAGTACTTTGGTATAATGTATAAGGACTGCTCGCCACATGAGTTTTGTAGGTAATTGATTAGCCTATACTAAAAAACTACCGAGCAAATAGCGAAATCGAAGCTGTCTTTCTACCAAAAGCGAAGCGTACGCTCTACCTTCTAATGCTATTTAGCGAATGCTGAATAGTAACCAAGAATTTAAGATAGTGAAGCAGTAGCTTGTAACCGTATCATATATATTATATTGAAATAAATAATGAAATAACCTCGAAGAGGTGACCTGATAAATACTCGTTTTATTAGGTCATTCCTTCAGGGTTTTGTTTTGGATTTGGTTTTATTCCTAGAATTGTTTCATCCCTTCAAAATGGGTGTAATTTCATTTTACATTAAAATGGAATCACACCCAAAATAGCAGGACCTCCTTTTTAATAGTGCATTATTGCAAAAAACACTACT
This sequence comes from Bacteroidota bacterium, assembly GCA_020630215.1. Classification (GTDB taxonomy): domain Bacteria; phylum Bacteroidota; class Bacteroidia; order Chitinophagales; family UBA2359; genus JAHDBT01. Next base: position 496 of record JAHDBT010000380.1, on the reverse strand, counting down.
AGACCAATAAGTCTTAATGCGGAGGCTAATAAAAATGTTTGGATATAGGACGCAGGGAAGTTATTGGCTTTTAATTTTTTATAGGAATTCATTCCTGCAAGTAATACTAAAACGACTATTGTAATGGTATAAATTAGGAAGCTTATTACAGGGTCGATAAGTTTAAAATACAGACTAATAAAATATAGCATAAGGAGAATAATCAATATACCAAATACCAATGTACTATTACCAGAGAATAACTCCATTAATTCGACTTTTTTAGTTGGTTCTAATTTTTTGTAGGCCTTTTCAGATAGGATTCGAGAAATGAAAATAATAATCAATAAGAAAATAAATGCGAGCATGAAATTTTCCATGAGTTGTGCTTTAATTTAGTTAATACTAAGTTGATATACCAAAGATAATGTTTTATTTGTAAATAATCTTATATAGTTTACCTATATAGTGCCTGACCGAAAACTAATTGTGCGGCAAAATGAGGTTTTGAGTGACT
>JAHDBT010000379.1 GCA_020630215.1 Bacteroidota bacterium | reverse complement strand
TAACTAAAATCCCCGAAAAATGAAATATACCCATGCTTTAAAAATAGTAGTTAGCCCTTTTTGGTAGCAAAAAATGGGTACATGGCATATAGGCGATTAAGTTTTACCACATTGTTTTAACTTATTGGGTAAGCTGTTAAGCTAACTTTTTACTAGTATTTTGATGTTTGACTCCTTGTAAAAATATTGATGTAAACGAGTTACTTAAAAGGAAGCCTAGGGGCTTTATTAGGCTTAGAAACTTAAAATTAGCCTTAAAACCTATTGTTATAAGTCGTTGTTTTTTTGTTTTTTTGAACAAAAAGTGGACAAGAAATTAGTGTTTTAGTTTTATTAATGTAATAATTCGGGATGTGAAAAGGAATTGCTAGTTTTTAGGATTTATTTACCTAAATTAGAGCTAAAATAACCTAATAAGGGCAACTATGTAAACGTTTAAGGTAATGGTAGGTGGTAAATTAGGTACTTGTTGTATAAAATTTTGTAAGCAAAGTTAGCAGAATCAATAATAAATGACACCGATTGTACCAGAAACTGAACGGTTTATAGTCAATCTTGTACAACATTGGCAGAATAAAAAATAAGTGTTAGAAATTTTAATTTTTAGGAAACTTGTTAAGAAAATAAATTAAAGTTTATATTGGCAATAATGGCAGCTAAATTAGTGTGCATGAAAATGCTGTTAAATTATTACAATAATTGTGGAAAGTTGAAAGGGGGAGTTTTTAGGAATAGTAAATAGCAGTAGATGAAAAAAAAACACACTTAATTAATGGATAATGAGGAGATTATAGTTTGTGGGTTTTTACGTGCTGTGAAAAAAAAAGTTGCACAATTAGTTAAAAATACTTGAATAAATTGAAAAAATGACTTTGTGCATACTTATTAGGGGAAGAACTATAACAAGCGTATCCTTTAAAAATAATGTAAAATTTTTTTTGAGAATATCTAATTAACTATTACTGTGTTATTTGGTCTAATTTTTGTTATTAAAAATATAGTTTAGATGAAGAACAAGCCAAGCATTAAAACTTATACCAAACTTTCTACTATGAAAATTCAGATGATTGTGGTTTTCTATTTGATAGGTGTTATGCTATCTTTCAACTCATTATATGCGTTGAATGGCATTGCTAACCCAAGTGTTATAGTTAAGCATACGGACAAAATAATAAAAGGGTTACATAAATTTGAACTAAATGAATTATTAGGTGGAGAAAATGCAGAAGATTTTCACTTAGTACTAGTAGGGCAAGTTTATGATGGCAACAATCAAGTAGTATCTAATGCAGAGGTTGTACTAATTAATGATGCGGACGGGACAAAGGATTTCTCGAAGACGGATTTAGCAGGTACCTTTTATTTTAAATTAAAACAAGATAAAAGATATCAGTTGTCATTAGTAGGTAGTACAGGTATGATAGTTGACACGAAACCCATTTCTACCATTAATAAGGATGATGCAGAAATATTAAGAGCTGTTTTATTTGATACGCATATCTCTACAGAACCCGAATATGATAGAGACAGAGGAATGATAAAAGGACCTGAAACAACAACGGCTACTTTTGCATTAACTTTTAAAATACAGTTTGGTGCCTTTAAAGGGTATCGCTCCAAAGACCATCCTTTTTTAAAAGGGGTAGAAGGGAAAATAGAAACCGAAAAAATGTCGGGTGACTTTTTGCGCTATTTAACAGGTAATTATAGTTACTTAGAAGAAGCAGAAAGTAAACTGAACGAGTTAAAAGCCAAAGGTTATAAAACAGCCTTTATTGTGTCTTATTTAGAAGAAGAACGATTAGATAAGGTGCCCGTTGCAGTAGATGCATTAAAACGCTATGGAGACGAACTGCAACAAGAACGCTATATGGAAGAGCGGGAATAAATAAAATAAACTAGCATGTTAGTGGGGTGAATAAAAGATAAAGGAAGCTTTATTTTTTATTCATCCTTTTTTTTTGTACCATTTTGGAAACTTTCACTAAAAGTAGGCTGTTACCTAATTTAAGCAATCGAATTAATTTATTATGAAAACAGTAGCAAACGTAAGAATAGATAAATGGCTTTGGGCGGTTAGAGCGTTTAAAACTCGCTCTGTAGCCAATGATGCATGTAATGCTGGACGAGTAAAAATTGGAGGGAAAAGTGTAAAGCCCGCCCGTTCGGTAAAAATTGGAGAAACGGTAAACATACAAAAAGGACAAGAAAAAAAAATATTGAAAGTAGTGCAGCTAATTGATAAACGAGTAGGCGCACCACTAGCCGTAACCTGCTACGAAGACTTGTCGCCACCACCACCGCCTAGAATTGGCTCGGGCAAATTGGACCCCATTTTTTACAATGTACCCATTCCCGTTGCTCGACGTAAACCTGGCACTGGCCGACCAACTAAACGAGAACGTAGAGATTTAGATAAGTTTATAGAAGAAGATTTGAAATAAAGATCGCTTTACTGGATATGCTTATCTAAACGGTTGACACTTTTTGGGGTAGATAGTAGCGGGTACTTGGTATTGGGACAGTTCCGCTTCGCTATGCCACTGCAAAGTGTCAAGTACTTTTCCTTCTTTGACAAACAGACCCTTTACTGGAATAGAAAACTACTTGTATTGAAGGGTAACTATTTACTTCGATTTTAAATCTCTAATTCGTGTTATTTAACACTTTTCCTAGGGTAAAGCAAAGTAAAACCATATCTTCTACCAGCTACGAGCAAAAGCTATTTAAAATTTATTTCACACCAAACAGGTAAATGGTCAGATATGCTGCGGGCTGCTTTTAAACTGGGTAAACGAGGCACAAAGTCGATAACGCCACCTCGCAGTTTTACCAGTTCTCCCGATTCATAAAAAATATTGTCGTACTCTTGTGCTAAGTAGCTGCCCTCTTTTTCGTACATCCGTAAGCTCGTTTTTTTATCAACAATGCTAGGTATATAGCCATAATTTTTAAGTTTATTAAAAGAGTCGTGTTTTTGGGAGAGGTTAAAATCGCCAGCAATGAGTAGCTTATCCTTGCGGTATAGCTGATGCAATTTGGCTAATAAGTTAATTTCGTTTGCTGGTTTTTTAGCGGTAGGAACGGCATGAAAATTAGCGAGTAATATTTCTTTTACTTCGGCATTATGTTTGGTTAGTTCTAGTTCGTTTACCTTAAAACGAGCCATAAAAGGTTCTCGTGCTAAGTCGTCGTCGAGCGATTTGCCAGTTACCAACCAAGGTCTTCCTTTTAATTCTACCGATTTTTCTTTCCACAAATAAGCATATCTTTCTGAACCTGCGCCACTAGTAGGATCGCTAATAATATAAGTCCATTTTTGTCCACGGCGGTTAAGGGCCTCGTTTAATTTGGTAATAGCGCGAGGGCCACTTAGCTTCGTCGAAATTTCTTGTATAGCTACAATATCGTAATAACGCAATAACTTCGACATAAAATCAAGCTCCTCATCGTCTTTGCTAATTCCAATATTGCACATATTCCACGAAGCAATTTTGATACCTTGTCTCATTGCCACACTTTCGCCTTCTACCTGTTTTGTTTTTCCTTTGGTATTACTGCCGCTGTTATGTTCGGCAGGGGTTTGTTCTTGTTTCTTTGTTTTGCCATCAGCGTTCGTCGCTCCTTTATTACCATTTGTTTTTGTATTGGCAGATTGTTGGCTATTGTGTTCCCACATTACATCGGTAAATTCAATCACATTGTCCCATTGGGTAATAATGAGTAGGGCGGCAATGGTAGCTACAATGTATTTGGTAAAAGGGCCTAAAATGTTGGCATATTTGCGAATAGACATAAAAGAGTGGTGTTAGTAAGGTGTGGTAAAAAGGGTACAATTGGTTAAATTAGCAAACTATGTTTTAAGTTTTCCAATGGCTTTAAAGCGTTCAAAAACTTTTTCGGTATGCGGAGCATCGGTTAGTTCGGGGCTTAAATCTTGACCTGCCCAGTGTTCGTAGTGTTTACCATCTCGCCACAGCCTGCTTTGGCTTACATCATATATAATGCCTAGGTAGGCTACCCAAATTTCCTCTTTGTCTTGCCCATTACGCAAAGCCAATTGCGAACGAGAATATATTGGTAAATCATCCATTTTTTAGTTTTTACGTTACTATTCAGCATTCGCTAAATAGTAGTAGAGTGTACGCTTCGCTTTTGGTAGAAAGACAGCTTCGATTTCGCTATTTGCTCGGTAGTTTTTTTATCCATTGTTTGCAAAGTGAGCGTAGCGAGTAGTCTTTCTACATTATACTAAGGTACTTTCTTCTCCTTGCTGAATAGTAACGTTTTTACAACCTGTTTATCAAATAAGGAAAAGTACCTGACACTTTACAGCGGCGTAACGAAACGGAACCGTCTATAACTGATTGTTAATAGACCGTAACTGAGAATCGTTAGCAGGAAAAAACAATTTAACAATTCTAGCAGTTAAGCCATTTAGCAAAAATCGGAAAATCAAACGCATCTGAGTATATCTACCAAAAAAGTGTTAACCGCTTTAGAGTAAACAGGTCGTTTTTACACCTTTTGCTTTACTGCGACATGCCAATAAAGCCATCCTCCCGAGTTTTAAAAAGCACGTTAAAGGTAGTGAGCGAGCCATAAATACGAGTAATATATTGTTGCATATTTACCTTTTCTTCATCACTCATACTTTTGTTACTGTTAATTCGCTGTTCCATTACTCGCAAACGGTCGCGCACCATTACAATTTTATGGAAAAAAGCTTCTATCGGAATTTCTTTAGATTTGAGGCTTTCATCGGCTGGCTTTAAAATCATGGTGCCGCCTTCCCATTTACTTCCTAGTGGCACAACTGCTTGTAAGGCACCCCATTTTTCTAAAAGGGTTTTAAGGGTATCTTCTACTACTGCAAACGATACCATATCATCAGTAGGCGCAACTAGGTCGATAACCTCTAAATCCATATCACGAGGCACTTCCTGGTAACCATGTTGCATAAAAGTAATAAAGTAGCTGCTGGCACTTACTTTTACAATCGCACCAATTCCAAAATCTTCGTGTTTAATGCGCGAACCTGCGCCAAGTGCTTGAGTTGTTGTCATAATTAATCATTTAGGTTTTAACAGAGGAGTTATTGAATTGCTCAAATTATTTATGCAGAGATAAGGAAAAAAATTTTCCATTTTTAAACTACAATATTTACACCAAATTGGATAGGCTGTAAAAATAGTAAATTTTAGGAGACTTGTTAAAATAAAAGCAGCTATTTGTTACTAAAAAATAAGTGCAATATTAAAATTATTTAGGAAAGAGCATTTTTTGTTACTCTAATTTTACAGGGCAATAAAAAAGTGAAAAAAACAAAATTTTTGCAAAAAGAAAAACAAACAAAGTGATTAATGACAGTAATATGTTAATAAGTGTTAACTGATTGGTTGTTAACACTTTGTACCCATAAATGGGTAATAGTACTAGTCCAGTTATTTATTTTTTTTAAGAAAATTAACGTTTAACCTTTAATTTTTATAGAATAATGCCTATCTTGCAAATGGTTTTTCATGGCTTTAGGTTTTTAGGGTTAAACAATAAGGGTTTAGACATAGCTAGCTTTCGAGCTGCTATGTCACCCTGCTTGTTTAACTTTTTTTTTGCCCTTTTTTAAATCAATAACAGCTTCTTTTATTTTCCCTTCTACTCATCAATCAAGTAATGGTATTTAAATAATTTCCTAATTTATACGCAGGTATTTTGTGTTTATACAAGGCGCAAAACACAGTCGTAGCCTAAGCTACGGCGAGTATTTGCAACGCAGGATAAGCGCAAAAGAACAAGTAGAAATAGGAAATTATTTAAGTACCATTGCTTAGTTACATTTTCATCCTATTATTTGTATTTTTGCAAGTAACTGTGCAATACAGTTATTAATAAAACATCATTTTTTTTCATGGTAAAAATAGACAATATAGCACTTGGCGAATTTCCGCTTTTATTAGCACCGATGGAAGACGTAAGCGATCCTCCATTTAGGGGCTTATGTAAAAAAAATGGGGCGGATATGATGTATACGGAGTTTATTTCTTCGGAAGGCTTGATACGAGATGCTTATAAAAGCGTTCAGAAGCTCGATATATACGAATACGAACGTCCGATAGGCATACAAATTTTTGGAGCTAATTTGGATTCTATGCGCCGCTGTGCAGAAATGGTGGAAGAAGCGCAACCCAATTTGCTAGATATTAACTATGGCTGCCCCGTAAAAAAAGTGGTGTGTAAAATGGCAGGCGCAGGTATTTTGCAAGATATTGATAAAATGGTGGAACTAACCGACCATATTGTTAAAAGTACCAAATTGCCCGTAACTGTAAAAACTCGCCTAGGATGGGACGAGAATACGAAATACATAGTAGAAGTAGCCGAACGCCTGCAAGATGTAGGCATTAAAGCGATTGCGATACATGGGCGTACCCGAAAGCAAATGTATAAAGGAGAAGCCGATTGGACTTTGATAGGAGAAATAAAAAACAATCCTAGAATGCACATTCCTGTATTTGGAAATGGAGATGTGAACTCGCCAGAGAAAGCTTTGGCAATGAAAAATAAGTATGGCGTTGATGGTATTATGATAGGACGAGCCGCTATTGGCTATCCCTGGATATTTAGAGAAATAAAACACTTTTTTGCTACTGGCGAACTCCTTGCACCACCTACCGTTGCCGAGCGAGTAGCTGCCGCCAAAGAACACCTCCTTAAATCTATTGAATGGAAAGGAGAACGCCTAGGTATTTTAGAAATGAGAAGGCACTACACCAATTATTTTAGAGGTTTCCCCGGTATTAAACCTCACCGCATGTTACTAGTGCAAAGCCTCAACCCGCAAGAGGTATTTGATAAACTAGAGCTGATTAACCAAATTTATGTTAATGATGGCGAAAAGGTGATTTTACAAGCAACTAATGAAGTAAAAGAGCTTGGATAGGAGAGGTAAACCTGCGTTTGGGCATTGCCTTTGTTAACCTAAGTTGCGTAGGTAGTCCGCCACATTTAATACTTAATGCTAAATTGTTAAGTGGCTAAACTGTTTTTACCTGCTAACGTCGAGGCATTACAAAGTTTTAATGGGTTCAATATTATCAAAGCTGCTGCCTTTTGCATTCCTGTTCAAAAATGAGGACTACAATATCAACATGAGTTAAGCTTAAAGGAAGATTGCCTTCCGGCCAATTGTTCTTAAAAGATGGAATTACAGTTTGAAAAAAATAACTTACTACCAACTACCAACTACCAA
>JAHDBT010000767.1 GCA_020630215.1 Bacteroidota bacterium | reverse complement strand
ATTGGGAAATAGAATAAATTAAATTGGTGGAGGTTATTTTTTCTCATTCACTAAGCGCAGCAAACAGTCTGACAACTGACCACTAAAAAAATAATATGAGCATATACATTCTCGCCATAGAATCTTCTTGTGATGACACTTCGGCTGCCGTAATAAAAGACGGCATCGTATTGAGCAATATTGTTGCCAATCAATCCGTACACGAACAATACGGAGGGGTTGTTCCAGAACTAGCATCCCGAGCGCACCAGCAAAATATTGTTCCTGTAGTAGATACGGCTTTAAAAAAGGCGGGTGTAGAAAAACAACAATTAAGCGCAATCGCTTTTACACTAGGCCCAGGATTAATTGGTTCGCTACTAGTAGGTACGTGTTTTGCCAAAGCTATGGCCTTGGCACTCGATATTCCAATTATTACCGTTAACCACATGAAAGCCCACGTACTTGCTCATTTTATTGACGACCCTAAACCGCCCTTCCCATTTTTATGTTTAACAGTTTCGGGTGGGCATACGCAAATTGTAAAAATAACCGATTACTTAGAGATGGAAGTGGTAGGAGAAACCATTGACGATGCAGCAGGAGAAGCCTTCGATAAAATTGCCAAAATGTTAGGACTGCCTTACCCTGGCGGGCCACTAGTCGATAAACATGCTAAACTAGGAAATCCTAAAGCTTTTCAATTTCCGCAGCCCAAATCGCATGGGGAGTTTAATTTTAGTTTTAGCGGATTAAAAACTTCGGTATTGTATTTCCTCCAAAAACAAATGGCCGCCGACCCTGATTTTATTAAAAATAACCTCAACGATTTATGTGCATCGGTACAATATACCATTGTTAAAATACTGATGAAAAAATTGAAGAAAGCTGCCCATCATTACGAAATTTATGACGTAGCAATAGCAGGAGGCGTATCTGCCAATTCTGCTTTAAGAGCAGCCATAGAAAAGTTGGGTACTAGTGGAGGATGGAAAACTTATATCCCACAATTTCAATACTGTACCGATAATGCTGGGATGATTGCCATTACCGCCCATCACCAATACCTTGCCCAAGATTTTGCCGAACAAAGTGTAACGCCAATGGCAAGGTTTAAAATTTAATGGAAGGGTAAATTAGTAGCAATAAAAAAAGGGAAGCCACTCAAAAGCTTCCCCTTAATAATACTGATAAATCTATGTTT
>JAHDBT010000378.1 GCA_020630215.1 Bacteroidota bacterium | reverse complement strand
TTTTTTTTGAAAAAGGGCATAAAAAAAGCCCTCCCGCAATAAGCAGGAAGGCTAACCCTTACTAAACCCAAACAACTAATTTAATATTTTACATAAATAGATTACCTACTACTTACAGTACTGATTATTAGTGTTTAGCGATAAGGTTTTTGTTTTTTATTGAATGATAATTTTTCTTGTTAAGATTGCTTTACTAGTGTTTACATTTACTATATACGTGCCTGCAACCAAATGGTTACGTTTAAAGAGAATTTCTTGCGGTCCTGCCTCCATTTTTTCGTCGGCTAGTATGGCTACAAGTCTTCCTGTAATATCGTGAATGCTTATTGCTACTTGTGCAGGATTGGCTAAATTAAAGGCAATAGTTGTTGCTTCGTTGAAAGGATTTGGATAGTTGGTTATATTATTTTGCAGGGTATTGTTGGCTAGTAAATTGATTGGTTCTTCTGCAACACTTTCAGTATCTTTTACATCAATGGCAGGTGTTACATTGTTGGTTTCAAAGATGTAAACTTTACCTTCAAAGGTTTCGCTGCATCCTTCGTCGTTGTAAATGGTTAAGGAGAAATTGTACATGCCTGGCTCGGCATATTGGTGTTTTGGATTGTTTTTGGTAGAGGTGTTTCCATCTCCAAAAGTCCACTTTACGTCATCGTAGTTTCCTTCCGATTTGTCTTTAAATTCTACTGTTAAACTCTTAGTACGATAAGAGAACTTTGGCTCTATTTCGCAAGTTGCATTTGCAGCAGCATTTAAAGTAAAAAAAAGTACTATAAAAATAAATAATCTCATTTCAAACCCTTGTTTAAGTATATAACCGTTTCGTAATTAGATACGCCAAAACTTTTTTAAAAGTTACGTTTTTATGATACTTTTCCAACAAGAGGATGCTGTATATTAGCAAGCATTAACAAATGCCTAACACTCTAATTGAGTGCTAAACCAATTGATTATGTGCAATTTACAGTTTCATTTTTACAATATAAGTTCCGAATTTAAAGAAAAAAAATAATTGCTCTAATTTGGTAATGGTTCTATTGGTATACTTATATATTTTAGTGTAAATACAGCTAGTCAGTAGTCTTTTGAGTGAAACAGTTATATACTTAAAGATTGCTTCCTAGTGTGTTGGGTAGTTGTATAAAATAGTCTGTGTTTTGCCTTCTATAGCTCAAACCTTATACCACAATGCCAAAAATGAATTGCAGAAAACAACCTTGCACAAGACCTAGCACAAGTTGTTGTTGTTTATTGGATGGGAAGTCCCGTAACTAAAGGGGAAGTATTGTTTTTAGGAAATAAGAATTAAAATTGGAAAACAAAAAGCACAAAAAAAGGGAGGGCTCCATTTAAGTAGCCCTCCCTTGAACTTTGCCTCAAAAATACGTCTTTATTTTAAGTGGTCAGTAGTCAGACCATGCGCTGCGCTTACTGTCAGCAGTCAGTTTATATACTAACGCCCTGGCGACTTTTTGATAGTCAGAGACTGTGTGCTGCGTTTACTATTTAGCCTATTTTTTTAGGCCGACGATTTTTTGGTGTCAGTATTTAAATAATTCGTTATTAGCTATTGTTCTACTTATTTTTTGTTTGCTATGCTGTTTTATTTCTTCTTGGTCGATTCTTTTTTTAACATGATAAAGAAAAAACTTGTGTTGTTAGGTTCACATTGAAATAAACGGCAATAACATTTACAACAAATAGTAGTATCAATATGCCTCAAACTTTAATCTACATTATCGTGTAAATATGGGTTACGACGTTTGATTTCGGTGCGTTTTGCATCGTCATCTATTAAAGAGTATTTAGATACGTTAGATTCTGATGAATGTGGCATATCTTCTAATTGAATATTGCGTCGTTTGTAAGCAGGTTCTTTTTCGATTTCGCTTAATTCGCCCGATTGCAATTTCATGCTTAGGTTACGTAAACGTTTTTTGCGTTCCATCATAATACGCATACGTTCTTCTTCGCTGTAGTTACCGCTATGTGGCTTGCTAATTGGCGTAAAGTTATCTTCCTCTCGACTTCTATTATTGCGTACTGGATTATAAGCAGGACGGCTTGTTTCTCGTTCGTTGCGAGGAACTCTTTCTTCTCTGTTTTCTCGATTTCTCATTGGCTTACCTTCTAAAGATAAAACAATGCGTTCTTTTCTTTGCTGCTCAATATTGTCGATTTGTTCGCCGTTGGTTTCAAAGCCAGTTGCAATTACGGTTACACTTATTTTATCGCCTAAAGATTCATCGGTACAATTACCCCAAATTACTTCCGAAGTATACCCTGCTGCTTCTTGAATAAAGTTGGTAATATCGCCTACTTCATCCATCAATACCTCTTTATTACCAGAAGTAATGTTTAATAAAATATGACGTGCGCCTCTAATATCGTTGTCGTTTAATAAAGGAGATGCTAATGCTGCTTTTACGGCTTTCATTGCACGGTCTTCGCCATCGGCTAAACCAGTACCCATAATTGCTACACCGCTGTTTCTCATTACGGTACAAACATCTTCAAAATCTACGTTTACATAACCAGGGATGGTAATAATTTCGGCAATACCTTTGGCGGCAGTTGCTAAAATATTATCGGCACAGTTAAATGCATCACATAAAGAAAGGTTGCCGTGTAAGTCACGTAATTTATCGTTAGAAATGATGATTAATGTATCTACATTTTCTTTCATTTCTTCGATTCCTTTTTGCGCTTGCATAATACGCTTGCGTCCTTCGAAGCAGAAAGGGGTTGTTACAATACCTACGGTTAACATACCTAATTCGCGAGCAGCTTTTGCTACGATAGGTGCGCCACCTGTTCCTGTACCACCACCCATACCAGCAGTAATAAATACCATCCGAGTTCCGCCGCCTAGTACTTGTTTAATTTCGTCGATAGATTCGATAGAAGCATTTTTTCCTACTTCTGGTTGCGAACCTGCACCTCTACCTTCGGTTAAGCCAGGGCCTAACTGCACTTGTAAAGGAATACTGCTTTGTTCTAATGCTTGCGAATCAGTGTTGCAAATAGCGAAGTTTACGCCTACAATACCTTGCTCAAACATGTGGTTTACAGCGTTGCTACCGCCTCCACCTACACCAATCACCTTAATGATTGATTCTTGATCTTTTGGTAAATCAAATTGAATAGTCATAGCACAATATTTTTTTTATAGTTATTTTTATTTATTTTTTAATTATTTTTTTTGCTTCAGATTAATTAGTAAAAATAGTCCAGTTCTTTGTTAGTCATTTATAAAGGTAAACTGCCAATGTGTTGTTATAACCTTTACGCTATTTATTCCTAATTATTTCCTAGTTTCAGTTCTTCATTTTAAGTAAATACTACTTAAAATCTCTCACGTCTCCTTCCAGCCATTCTCGGCCTTTTTTCAATATATTTCCAAACCACGAACCACCATTACTATCGCTGCCTACACTAGCAACCTCGCCTTCTTCTTGGTCTTCGTAAACGTTTTCATAGTCGTTCTCCTCTCTTGCTCTTTCAAAAACAGGAGCTTCGTATTTAGGTTCTTCTGTTGGAATAGGATTTTCTAAAGCTTTAATTACCAAGCCTACACCCGTAGCGTATAATGGGTCGTTTAGCTCCGAAATATTGCTGGCACTTTGCAAATGTTCGGTAGGTAAACCCACACGCGTATCAAATCCTGCGATGTATTCTGATAGGTGTTGTAGGTTTCGTAATCTAGCACCGCCGCCAGTAACTACTACGCCGCCAATCAGTTTACCTTCAAAACCAGAGCGTCTAATTTCGTAATATACATGCTCTAGGATTTCTTCCATACGTGCTTGTATTACGAAGGCTAAGTTTTTAAGCGAAATTTCTTTGGGTTCTCTATTACGTAAACCAGGAATAGATACAATTGCATTATCTTGCGCTTCGGCAGCAATAGCGTTTCCAAATTTCACTTTTAGCTTTTCGGCTTGTTCTTTCATTACCATGCATCCTTCTCGGATATCTTCGGTAACAATATTGCCGCCTAAAGGAATTACTGCCGTATGTCGGATAATGCCTTCGTGAAAAATAGCTACATCAGTAGTGCCACCACCAATATCAACTAGTGCAACACCTGCATCTACTTCTTCTTTATTTAATACAGCGGCCGCCGAAGCGATTGGTTCAAGCATGACTTCTGCAATTTCGAGTCCTGCTTTTTCTACGCAACGCTCAATATTTTTGATAGCTGCAATTTGCCCTGTAATAATATGGAAATCGGCTTCTAAACGCACGCCCGACATACCGATTGGGTCGATAATGCCTTCTTCGTCGTCTAGGATAAATTCTTGTGGTAGCACATGAATAATTTTATCGCCAGGCGGTAAAACCATTTTGTGCATATCGCTAATCAGGCGTTCAATATCTGCCTGCGAAATTTCGTCTTGGTCGTGGTCGCGCATTAAGTAACCTCTATGTTGAAGGCTTTTAATATGCTGGCCTGCGATGCCTACATATACTTTTTTCACTTCAACGCCTGCCTTTTTCTTGGCTTCGTTTACGGCCAGCTTAATAGCGTCAACTGTTTTGTCAATGTTAGAGATAACACCTCTCATCACACCGTTAGAGTCGGCTTTGCCTATACCTAACACTTCGATGCGTCCATTTTCATTCTTGCGAGCTATGATGGCACCAATTTTAGTAGTGCCAATGTCCAACGCCGCAACAATTGGTGAAGGGTTGTTCATAATCTTAAAATTTATTTTTGAGTACAAATTATTTGATTTTCAAACTTTAAATTGATGGTCTTATATTTCTGCCATCCTACATTCGGTACGCCTTCTTCATAAAAAACCATCAGTTTGTGGAACTTGCGTTCTAGGTTTTCTATGTTTCCTAGTATAATGCGATGGTTCCCAATTTTAGGAATCAACACAAAATCCCGATTCGTTTCTACATATATTTGCTCAATTAAAGAGCTTAAAAATTCATCTTGACTAATGGTATTGGTCAAGCGATAAATGTCTTTTATTATTTTACTGTACAGTTTTCCTTCGGTACGATTGTTATCTTCTATATACCCTGATACAATAGGTACTCTGGAAGAAAACTGACTAGAAATAGGCATTTTATGCCCGTTTTCGCTGATGTAGTAGCTGGTATTTTCAGCATTTACAACCCTCGCTAAAGGTCTGCGCTGATTTACCGCTACCCACATTTTTCCTTTTATATCAATAAACACTTCTGCATTATAAATATAAGGATTGCTTTCTAAATATCCTTCGAGGTCGGCTAAGTCTATCATGTTAATCGGCACATTGAAAGAACGGCTGGGTAAACGCCCTTTTATCAGTTCTTTAATGTCTTTTTCGTTAATAAAAAAGTTGCCTTCCTCATAACTAACTACTACCTCAATGCTTCTGCACAAAGTATTGCCTTGTGCTTGTTTTGCTTTACCTAATAAAACGACAAAGGTTAATCCTAAAGCAAACCAAAATACTGCGGTAATAACACCTCCAAACCTTTGCCAGAATTCTTTCATTAATCCTCTTTTTTTTAATACAATTAATGCGTGCTATTTTATTTTTTTAGACCACGCTGCCTTAGTAACGCATAAAAAATAACTCCGTCATTTCTACTTGATCTTTTGCACTTATCCTGCGTTGCAAATACTCGCCGTAGCTTAGGCTATGGCTGCGTTTTGCGCCTTGTCTAAGCACAAAACCTCTACGTACAAATTGTCGGATTTATTTTTTAAACGTTACTTATTTTTTTTAGATGCAACACTTCGCATCTTTTTACGAGGATAGCATTTTTTTAATGGGTTCCACCAAATTGCTAATGCTTCCTGCTCCTACTGTTAATAGGACTTCGATTTTGCTATTTTGTAACGTTTTTATTACATCTTCTTTTTTCAACACATATTTTTTATCAATCTTCATATCTCGTAAAATAAGCTCCGAAGTTACGCCTGGTATTGGCACCTCACGTGCGGGGTAAATATCTAGGAGTATTACCTCGTCTGCTAGGTCTAAACTTTGGGCAAATTCGGTCGCTAAACTTTGGGTACGACTGAACAAATGTGGTTGAAAAATGGCACTGATTTTCTTGTTAGGATACAGGTGCCGAACCGATTCTAATAGCACTTTTATTTCCTCGGGATGATGGGCGTAATCATCAATCATTACTAGGTTTTCTTGCCTAATTACATATTCAAATCTGCGTTTGTTTCCTTTAAAGGTATACAGTGCTTCAAATATAGCTTTGGGCGCAATGTTTAAGTAATGGGCTACGGCTGCTGCTGCTAGGGCATTTTCTATATTGTGAAGGCCGCCTATGCATAGTTGAACCTCCTTAAACTGGGCATCAGGAGTTTGTAATTTGTATGCATAATTTTGAGCCTTAATATAGATATTTTCTACTGTATAATCAAAACTTTTTTGCATTAAACCATAGGTAGAAACGTCATGTTTTTGCAATTTTTTAAGGATTGCTAAATCTCCCTTTACAATGAGTTTCCCATTGGGCTTTAATAGGTTTGCAAACGACTCAAAAGCGGCTTCGATGGCTGCTTTATTGCCATATATTGCAAGGTGATCAGTATCAATTGCAGTAATGACCGCTATGTCGGGTTGTAGTTGCCAAAAAGAACGGTCGTATTCGTCGGCTTCTACTACAACGACTTTATTTTTACCCATCACAAAATTAGAATCGTAGTTCATCATAATGCCGCCAATAAAAGCAGTACAGTCATATCCAGAGTGTTTTAGGATGTGGGTTATCATACTCGAAACCGATGTTTTCCCATGAGAGCCTGCTACAGCAATGGTGTAGGTTTCTTTGGTAATATCCCCTAGTACTTCGGCACGTTTTTTTACGACAAAATCATTGTCCATATAAAACCTAAACAATGCTTGCTGCTTAGGAATTGCTGGCGTATAAACTACCAAGTCTACATCTTTTGGCGTTGTTTCCACATTTACCTCATAGGTAATTTGAATACCTTCTTTTTCTAACTGACGGGTTAAAGGGCTTGGGGTTTTATCGTAACCCAATACCGCTATGCCTAGGTGATTGAAGTAACGAGCAATAGCACTCATGCCGATGCCGCCTACTCCGATGAAAAAGACTTTTTGTAAATCTTTTAGTTTTGATTCCTGATTTTTGATTTCTGATTCTTTCATTTAGAATCTATGATTAAGGGTTTTTGATTTTGATTTTTGATTTTTTTCTACTGACGCTAAGGGTTTATTTAGAATTTAAAATCGAAAATTTAAGATTTTCTCCTGCTGACGTTAGGGATTTATTTAGAATTTAAAATCGAAA
>JAHDBT010000377.1 GCA_020630215.1 Bacteroidota bacterium | reverse complement strand
ATTCGTTAATGGTTAATTGAGTTGATGATAGAGCTTGGCTGTTTTTTTGTTTATTTTTGGTTAATTAACGGTAGAATCAAAAATCATATTTCAAAAATCCAATCGTCAGCATATCAAAATTTTAAATCCTAAATCCTCGATGCTAAATTCTAAATGAATCAAACCTCTCTTACTCTTCCTTAATATGCTTTAGGGCTGCTTTTAAGTTCACATCTTTCTCATGGTAAATAGGATAAAAACCTTTATTATTCCAAAGTTGTCGGGCTAAATAAGCACGAATATATACTTGGAGTTCGTCTTGGTGTTTATCAAGTAGGGCTTCATCTAAAAAGCCGACTTCTTCTTTCACATGCGCTTTAAACTCGTTGTACATTTCGGTATCAATCTGATACTCTTTTTGAAACTGTTGGTGATCGGCATACTTATCAAATTGTGAGCGATTGTTACCAAAGTAGTCGTATACAAATTCGGGAATGGTGCTGCGGGCTTTAATGGTAAACGTTTCGATGCCGATGGTATCAATGGGTAAAAATATATCTGGTGTAATGCCGCCTCCGCCATATACTTTGCGTTTTTTAATCATGGTTTCGTATACGAGGCTGTCTTTTACTTCTTTTTCAACCATTGTGCTATCAGGATTAGAGAGTTCGCCATTTTTTTGACGTTTTTCAATATCCTTTGCATACGATTCTCGTCCTTCGTCGTAGGGTTTTTGTATACAGCGACCAGCAGGGGTGTAATAGCGGGCAATGGTTAAACGCAATGCGCCTCCATTAGACAATGCGTATTGCTCTTGCACCAATCCTTTACCAAAAGAACGCCGTCCAAGTATGCTGCCTCTATCCCAATCTTGTATAGCTCCTGCTACAATTTCGCTTGCCGAAGCCGAGCCTTCATCTATTAGTACACATAACTTTCCTCGCTCAAACATGCCTGCCCGGCGAGCAAGGTGTTCTTTCTTTTTAAAATTACGCCCTTGTGTGTATACAATCATGCTGCTTCCGCCTAGCAGTTCGTCGGCAATATTAACTGCTGCCATTAAATAGCCGCCTGGGTTTTGCCGCAAATCCAAAATGAGTCTACGCATTCCTTGTCCTTCTAATTCCATTAAGGCGGTCATAAACTCATTATAGGTTTTGGCACTAAAGCGGTTAATTTTAATATAGCCTACTTCTTCATCCAACATATAATTGGCATCTACACTTACTAGCGGAATTTTAGCACGCTTAATATCAAAATCGAGCAGTTCATCAATGCCTTTGCGGTAAATACTGATGTTGGCGTAAGTGCCGCCTTTACCTCGTAGCTTTTCGGTTACATCTTTATTGGTAATGCCAATTCCTGCTACTAGGGTGTCGGTAATTTTCACAATTTTATCGCCCGCTAGGATGCCTAATTTTTCAGACGGGCCACCTGCTATCGGGGTAACAACTACAATGGTATCCTTGATGATGGTAAACTCAATACCAATGCCTTCAAAATTTCCTTGCAACTGCTCGTTTACATCTTGCAAATCTTTAGCAGGAATATAATTGGAGTGCGGATCGAGGTCTTTCAAAGTAGCGTTAATTACTTTTTCAATCATCTGCTCGCTATTGATGGTATCCACATATCGTGCATCAATATAGCTGAATACCTCATCAAGCTCAGAAATTTGGCTTTTGATGGTTACTGCATCAGGACTGCCCTTTAGGTTTTTATATAAATCGAAGCCTAGCTTCATGCCTACTACTAATACCAAGGAAAATAATAGGGGCATATATACGCTAAAGCCTTTTTGCTGCTGTGTCATATCACGTCTTTACAAAATTACAAGCGACAAATTTACAATTTTATTAACGCATAGCGAGGTGATAAGTTGATTTTTTATTTCTTAATACTGTTAAATCATCCTAAAAAAGGAAAAAAAGAGCTGCTCAAGGTCTGTATGAGTCTCTAAAACATAAAAATTAAAAAACTTTTCTTTAGGTGGTTACCTTTTTCCTAATAGCGTATTAAAGGGCAAGAAACAAGTAAACAAGTACGCTTGCTTGCAAAATAAATGAACAAATACCGTATTTAGCGTAGTAAAATAACAAATATGTTAATGTGACTTTTGTTTTAAATTTTGTTTTACTAAAAGGGCAATAACGTCAGGGTTATTGTCCTTTTTCACCTACTGCCTCTTCCTATTCCAACACCTCCAAACACACCACCTTATCTTTATGCAATTGCGAAATAAGGGCTTCCAAATTGGCAAATTTTTGTTCTCTACGAATGAGTTTGGCAAAATTTACCTGAATGGATTCGCCATAAATATTCCCCTCAAAATCAAAAATATTGGCTTCAATAGCTTTGGTAGTGCCGCCAACTGTTGGCCGAACGCCAATGTTTAACATCCCTTTGTATACGGTTGCTCGCACTTTCACTTTTACGGCATAAACGCCATTATCGGGTATTAATTTACTATCGTCTTCCACTGAAATATTGGCGGTTGGGAAACCAATTTTATGTCCTATTTGCCGTCCTTTTACTACAATTCCTCTTATAAAATAGTTGTGTCCTAACAGGTTATTTGCCGTTATAACATCGCCTTTTTGTAAGGCATTGCGTATTTTGGTAGAACTCACGCCCATATCATCCACGGCTTGTTTGCTAATTTCCTCTACCTCAAAATCTAGGGTTTTACTCATTGTTCGCAATAGGTGAATATCGCCTGCACGGTTTTGCCCAAATTTGTGGTTGTAGCCAATAACAATGACACTTGGATTAAAATTTTTCACCAAAAAATCGTGGATATAGGCTTCGGGCGTTTGTTGCGAAAAAGCACGGGTAAAAGGTACAACTACTAGGTTATCGACTCCGTATTGCTGTAGTAAATCAAATTTTTCTTCTAGGGGTGATAGGAGTTTAATGCGGTGATTGGCGTTCACAATCATGCGAGGATGTGGGTGAAAAGTAATAAGCAAACTTTCTCCATCTCGTTGTTTGGCAAGGGTGTTAATGCGCTTTAATATTTGCTGATGTCCAACATGTACGCCATCGTACGTACCGATGGTGATGGCGGTGTTTTTAAAGTTAACTAAGTTATCGAGTTGCCTAAATATTCGCATGGATAAGATTCGTTTCAGAGCATAAAAAAAGCCAGAAATAACCCACCGCTGGTAAGTTATTTCTGGCTGCAAAATTACTATTTTTTTGCTAGGGATAAAAATGTCTAATTCCAAACCCTATTTCCACACAGCTAGGCATTTTCAGTCAACCTAATTAATTACGTATATGTGGATTGTACTTACGGCACTTTTTCCTACAAAAATCTATCACATCAGAATAAATTCCGATGCTACAAGGTCGTTCATGCCTACGGCATTGCAAAATGTCTAGCTGTGTGCCCTATTTCCCCAACTCATTCGTCATAAAGTCGTGCAAACAATTGTGTCGTTCTTGCGAGTAGGGGTGTGTGCGGATGAGTTTTTCGTAATAATCGTAACTTTCGTTTTTGCTTAGTTCCTCAAAAAAGCGCAATCCTTTGCGAGGGTTATAGCCTGCTTTAGTGGCTAAAACAGCTCCCGAACGGTCGGCATCGTACTCGTCAATTTGTCCGAAAGGGGCAGATAAAAGGAGTTCGGCATTGGCGGCTAATAGTCCATAATCGCCACCAAAAGTTTCGCCAATAATGAGTTTTTGGATTTTTCTAATACCGTGTCTATTATCTACATGGGCAATTTCGTGGCCAATAATAAAGGCTAGTTCGTCTTCCGATTTAGCCCACGAAATCATTTTAGAGGTGATGTACAAATGTCCGCCAGCAATAGAAAAAGCATTTAAGTTTTTATCGTCGTCAATAATATGAATACGATAACGGATGCCTTTGCGGTTAACTCCTTTAGCTAACTTTTGCACAATTTTGTTAATGTATGCTTTTTTAGGATGTTTTTTAAGTAGCACATTTTCCGTTTGCATTTTAACATGCAACGAATCGCCAATTTTCATTTCGTCCTCCTCTCCTATTGGAAATTGGTCAATAGCGTAATTTTCCCATTCCTTTGCCCATTGGTACCACGATTCTACCTCGTCTTCGGGATTGCATTGTGCAAGTACTGCGGTAGAAATGGCCAATAAAAAAAGCAACTCCAAAAATCTTTTCATAATTCTGTCATTATTGAGTGATTGAATTGAGAACTTATCGTTTTCCTATTAATTTTAATTAGCTTGCCTGCATTGAGCAGTCAGTAGTCAGACCGCTTCGCTGTCAGATCGTCTTCGACTGTCAGTTATTAGTTTATTCACCTTAAAAGTCGAATTATTGACGACTTAACCATCTGCTAACAATTGGCAATTAATAAGGCAACATAATAACCCATTTAGGGGTTAGTATATTTTAGCTTAGACTTAAAAAGCCTAGTAAAAGTTTAAAAACTTGCACAAAAAAAAATAACTCTATAGAAATATTCCATTTAGGTAACAAAAGATGCAATTAATTGCTTGTATTTTTCTATTTTCGAGATTTTTAGGATACTCTACAACTATTATTGATTTTACGCCAAATGAACGAAAAGTTTGCAAAAATAAACCTCTACCAAGACGGACGACTGATACGCAAGTTAGCCATTAGAAGAAATTTGAAAGGTGCCATTACCATTGGCCGCCAAGGCTTTGGTTCGGTTATTGATTTACCTGGCAGCTACGTGTCTCGTAAACATGCCGAAATTGTGGTGCAAGATAGACATGTTTTACTGATTCGAGATTTAGGAAGCTCGGGCGGTACATATGTGAATGGTTATAGAGTAGTAGAATCTAAATTGGAAGATAAAGATGTTATTACCTTCTCTGATGCAGAACTAACCTATAAAATTGAAATAGAATACTTGGAGTCGGAAGAGGAACTCACCTACTCTAAATTAATAGACAAAGTTCCTGAAGGGATTAATGTAATTGGGCAAGACACCTCCGACTTAGCAGCCCTACTAAAAATTAAAGACAAAATTATTATTGGTCGTACTAAAGAGTGTGACATACAGCTTCCGCAATTAACCATTACCCGAGAACACGCCGAAATTACCCAAACGGGCGACGACGAATACAGCATTAAAGATTTGGGTTCTAAAAACGGAACTTTTGTAAATGGCGAACGGATTGAAGGCAGCACCTCCATTACCCCAAGCGATGATATTAATATTGGCGCATTTAAATTTCGCATCAATCGCCCTGCCGAAGATATTCGGAAACACAATGCTATTATTGCCCAAAATTTGGTGCGAACGGTTGCCAATGGCAAAATTACCATCCTCAACGATATTTCCTTTAAACTACCTGCCCAAGAATTTGTGGCCATTATGGGTCCGTCGGGTTGTGGTAAATCTACCTTATTAAAAGCCCTTAATGGCGATTTTCCTGCTAGTAGCGGAAAGGTGTATATACATGATATGGAGTTGTACAAAAACTACGACTACCTAAAACGCTTAATTGGTTATGTGCCGCAGGATGATATTGTGCATAAGGAATTGACGGTAGAAAAATCCTTGTACTACGCCGCTAAATTGCGTTTATCGAATGATGTGAGCAATGAAGATATTAAAAACAAAATTGACGAGGTACTCACCAACCTAAACATCAACGACCCCGAAATACGCACCCGACAAGTAGGCGATTTATCGGGCGGACAACGCAAGCGGGTATCTATTGCCGTAGAGTTACTCACCGATCCGTCCATCCTTTTCCTAGACGAACCGACCTCTCCCCTAGACCCTGAAACCATCGAAGATTTTTTGGTATGCCTGCGAGAACTCGCCAAAAAAGGCACCACGATTATGATGGTGACGCATAAACCCAACGATTTATTTTATGTGGACAAAGTTATCTTTTTATCGAAAGGGGGTTATATGACCTACTACGGTTCTAAGGAAAACTACCTCGACTTTTTTGAGGCGGATAATGTAATACGGGTATACACCAAAAATGCCAGCAAAGAACAAGGGCAAGCTTGGGCAGCCAAACTGCGAGAAATGTATCCGTCATCGGGTGTAGTGCATACGCCTAACAATGAGCTAAAAACCAAAAACAAAGAATCGTTTTTTAAGCAATTTTTTTGGCTTACGGTTCGCTACCTAAATATAAAAACCAACGACCGCACCAATACTTTAATCCTGCTTTTGCAAGCTCCTATTATTGCCTTTTTGGTAGGTTTAATTTTTGAGGAGTTAGAAGTGAGTGTGCTTTTTTTAATGGCCATTTCTGCCATCTGGTTTGGTGCTAATAATTCGGCAAAAGAAATTGTGGGCGAGCTGCCCATTTACCGCCGTGAACGCATGTTTAACCTCCGCATTTTTCCCTATATTTTATCTAAAATTACTGTGCTTACCTTCTTTTCTGTTTTGCAGATATGCATGTTTGTAGGCATTGTATTTTTAATGGTTGGCACCGATGCTGTACCTATGAATGACTATTGGGGATACACGGGCGTAATGCTGTATTTATCCTTCTCTGCCACCTTGCTCGGACTCCTTGTTTCGGCAGCCGTAAGCAATACGGAAAAGGTGATGACGGTGATTCCGATTGTGTTGATACCGCAAATTATTCTAGCAGGTGTTATTGCCACCATTCCCGAAGAAAGTGCCGTAGAGTTTGCCAGTTACGGCATGTTATCTCGCTGGGGAACCGAAGGTTTCGCCTACGTACAAGACAGTATCCGCAGCTTTATGGCCGACCCTATTAAGCCTGATTCCCTAGTATACCGCACCGTAGATGCCGTTGATTTTTTAAACCTTCCTAACACCATAGATGCTCCTAAGACTTTATCGACCAATATGTATATTATTAGCTTTATTAATTTTTGGGTGATGTTGGGGATATTTTGGTTTTTGAGGAGGAAGGATAGTGTTTAGATGAGTGAATGCTTATGCTGTTAAATGGCTAAATTGTTGGTTAATATATTTCTCCCTCCCCTATTATTTAAGAAACGCCCTAACTCAATCCCTTGTAAGTTAATTCGTTAAAAACTTGCATATTTCAACTACATGGCTTATATTCACATCTACATATAGTGTTATTCTACTAATGCATATCCTGTTTAAACGTGTTTATCCACAACATTTTTTTGAACGCTTCTTCCTTTTAGCTTTCCTCACAAAGCGAAAAGTACCACCTACAAAATACTTTTTTTTCTAAGATTAACTAGTACACGTTTTAACACCACCTCTTTTTTTTACGCTTATTTTAAAAATAATAGAATAGGTGTGTGGCGGAGCTTTGCCTAGTGAATGAGAAAAAATAAACTCCACCACTTTGATTATTCTTTTCTTATTATTG
>JAHDBT010000376.1 GCA_020630215.1 Bacteroidota bacterium | reverse complement strand
TTGAAAAATATAATTAAATTTCTTGGTGGACTTTATTTTTTTCATTTCACTTAAGGGACGCAAACTAAATAATCTACAAATTATTATGACAATTACCTTGTGTTACGTAATAAAAACTTAAATCGTTACTACTCAATATTTGACTTCCTTTTTTGGGGAAAATAAATATAAAATCATAAAGTAAAAAGAATAGCAAATTGAATGTTAGTGAATGAGAAAAAATAACCTCCACCAATTTATTCTATTTCCCAATGCGGCGTTGTAAATACTCCTCATAGCTTTTAATAGCCGCAAGCGGTTCTCTTAATTTATTGAGATACAAAATAAAAATATCGAATAGGAAAATTTAAATTTAGTTTTCCTTTTTTAAGTCCCCTGTAAAAAGGTTGTTTAGAAAAGAAGTAGTATATCTTACTAGATAAAATACCTGCGTATTCAATCATTACCGCCTTATGAAATTAAATCAGGTATATTATTTCTAGGCTTTTTTCAGAAGGCTCTTTTTTAAGACTCGATGATGATATAAAAATAATTTTCAAGGTGTCAATAAAAAGTGATATATTGCTGCACAGAATCAAAACATTAAATTATGGTTTTTCCAATTGGCGATGATCAAGTTCGGGGTGGCGCGTCCCCTATTTTTAGTTATGCTTTTTTAGCATTAAACGTATTGGTCTTTTTATTTCAGGTTACCTTACCCGCAGCAAACCTTCAAGGCTTTATTGTAGAATACGGTTCTATTCCGCAAGAAATTAGTAGTGGCGAAGATTATTACACCCTACTAACAAGTATGTTTTTACATGGTGGCTGGATGCACCTTATTGGCAACATGACCTTTTTATGGGTATTTGCCGATAATATAGAAGCGGTAGTTGGCAATGTAAAATTTCTTATTTTTTATATTCTTGGTGGCATTGCGGCTTCTTACGGGCACATCTTTTTTAATCCCGCTAGTACGGTTCCCTGCGTAGGTGCAAGTGGTGCTATTTCGGCGGTGCTAGGTGCTTATTTGGTGATGTTTCCTAGCTCTAGGATTAAGGTTTTAGTAGTTTATTTTTTCCGTTCGTTTATGGTGCCTGCTATTTTATTTTTAGGCTTTTGGATTGTACAGCAATTAATTAGTGGGGTAGGTTCTTTAGGTTCGGAAGCTGCTGGTAGTGGCGGCGGCGTGGCCTGGTTTGCACATATTGGCGGTTTTGTTTTTGGTTTAGCTGCTGGTTTGTTTTTTAAAATGCGCTATCCACAAGTAGAATTGGCTCGCATGAATGCAGAAAAAAATTACCCCCCTAGTAATAGCCCATTAGGTGGTTTTGGAGGGTATAGGTAATTGAATGGCTGGATGGCTTTATTGTTGAATGGCTGAATTGTTTTATATGCTAACGATGATATTCAAGTTCTAATTCAAATTTTAAGACTTACAAAACGGACAAGGCGCAACATAGTATTTATGTTGCGCCTTGTCTGTTAGAAAACCTCTTTGTGAAAACTTGTAAATTTATTTTCTCACTATGCCAAAGAAGAAAAACACCTACTAATTATTTAAGTTAAAGATAAAAACAAAACTATTCCTTTTCAAACACCAAAACAATTTTATTAAAATCGGCAGCGGCATTAATTACTTGTCTAAAGGGTTCGTAATCGTCCTTGTCTAGCGAAATAGTGTGGTAGTATTCTTTAGCTGTAACGGTAACTTCTTGCCCATCTATTTTATAGCTCGATACAAAACCCATTTCTTTTCTTCCGTTTACCTCTACTAATTTATTAATTTTCACATCATCGGGATTTTGCAGTTGGTATCCTTTGGGAATGGTAAATTTAATGTTTCGCTGATAAAACGTAGGATGATCCATTTGGATGGGATTCATGCGTTCATTTTCTTGGTAGAGTTCTACTTGTCCGCCAATAATATTTCCTATTTTGAAGAGGTAACTTTTTCCTGCTTTTTCAATTAAGGAATTGGTTGCTAGTACACTTTTAGCATACAATTCTTCATTCTTATAACTATAGTTTTCAATGTCTTCATTAAACAATTCAAAGTCGGTAACCTCCGCATCTTCCATACCCGATTTAACCCGTTCTTTAATAAAATCTTTGCCCTGAAACTTACAAGCCAAACGCAAATTATCGCCTCTATAGCCCGACCATCCATGACGGATATTTACTTTCGTATTAAAATCCTCATCAAAATAAACTACGGCATCAATATTATTACTGCTGTGTTTTGCATCGGGTAATTCTATGGCTTTTACTTCAAACTTATCTTTATTAATAAATAAACCGTGGTTACTTCCTAAGTTATAAGGCGGTGCGCCATAACGGTGAAAAACATCTGGGCAAATGTAATTTTTTGTTTCGGGAGCATAAAACATAATTTGGGTAAAATTATTCCACGAAACAAAATCGGCATCAAACCTAGAAGAAGTTCTGTCGCTGGTGAGTACTAAATTATGCGAAATTTTGGCGGCACTTAAAAAAGCAGCAATTAGTTTACTCATACCCACCTCGTTGGCAAATTTATTTTCTAGTATTTTCCCTACATTGGTAAAATCTAAACCTGCACCTTCTTCTAAGGCAATATTGTCTTTAATGTAGTTATCAATGAGTCGTAGTTTTTCGTTGGTATTTTTGCGTTTTAATTTTAGTTTTTTTAATATTTTTTTAATTGGCTTCAATTCCCCATCCGAAAAATCGTATACAATATTATAAAAAGTTTTAGTAGCGGCATCCCATCCATACAGTTCTTTATCGGTAACAAAACCCGCATTGTGCGAAATACGGTAATCTACCTTCATTAAGTTGGCTCGTATATACGCATAACTTTCTTCTAGTACTGCTGGCACATCTTTAGCAGTAGCTGTTAGTAGGCGCATCGAGTCGTTTTCTACTAGTTCTAACTCTGGAAATCCATTATACGATTTACTTACAAAAACCAAATTAGGAGGTGAAATCAAATCAAATCCAGCTTCCTTAATCAGCACATCGGTTTGCATATTTTCCCTTCCGTAAGGGTCTCTCACAGGCGATTTAGTGGTGTATAAGTATTCAATTTCGCCACCGCTTAAAGCACCTTCGATGGCAAAAATTTTGAAATTGCCATAATTCCGCACGTTTTCCATTTCTTTAATATTGCTGCTGTCAATATTGGTAACCGTTCCGTCGGGTGCAATTGCTCGTGCTTGTAGTTTTACAAACTCGGTAGCTGCGCCCATTGGCACAAACACCTTATTAAAATCTTCTACCCCTTGTTCGGTATTAATTCTAATAATTTTATGCAGTGTTTCGTACAATAGTAAATCGCTTTCTGTACCATAAGCAAACTCTACAATTCGTTTGTCTTTAATAATAATAGCCGTTTCTTTTTTTTCCTCTTCAGAAACCTCGTGCAAAACAGGGTCTGCTGTCCATTTATAATTGCTATGCATATAATTTTGTGCTTGCACAGCAATATTGATTAATAACAACAAACAAATAAAACCAATACCTTTACTAAATAATGGCATAATCGTATGCATTGGGGGATGAACAAAATTCATAATTTCTTTTTTATAACTCAATGAATTGATGTAAGGGAAGCCGCAATAAATAAGGCACCCAAGCTGACGAGGCTATTTTTTCTTTTAGCAAGGCAAAATTTTTCCACATAGCAGTGCTACGTGGAAAAATTTTAACGCAGCAAAAAGGAAAAAGAGTCCGTCAGATGGGTAGATTATTTATTGCGGCTTCCCTAATTTAATGATGGATGTTTGAGAATTTTAGTAACTTTCAAATATCGTGTTTTTAACACAAAAGCGCAGGTTTAGTGAAGGGCGCAAAGATTAGCCGCCTCTATTAAAAAACTGGTGTTAAGAAACAGAAAAAATGATAACACAGGAATGCTACGTTGAACATACCGAAATACATTCAAAAAAACATCATTTTTATTTTAAAATCTATCTTTTATTGGGAAGAATTTTTTTTTACTTAAAAAAATCATACCTTGACTGTTGCCTATATGCGCTCAAAGTTAATGTTTTTCTCTTTAATAACAACTTAGTTGGGGTTTTGTTATGGGTCGCTCAAAAATAATTAACTACAATTATCTGTTTATATAAATGCTAGTGAAGAAATGATTTTATGCCCAAAGTGGTACAATAATAAAAAATAAAGCCTTAAATGTTGGTATTCAGCAACGAGTAGAAAGTACTTTAGTATAATGTATCCAGACTATTCGCTGGATTCATTTTGGAAGTAATTGATTAGACAACACTAAAAATTTTGTGATCAAATAGTCAAATCGAAGCCTTCTTTATACCTAAGTGAAATGAAAAAAATAAACTCCACCAAAGTGTGCAATTGTTTTTTTCAAGGGAAGGCGCAAAGCGCAGTAATAGCGAGCTATTACGAGCATTTGCAACGCAGCATTGGAAAAAAGAATAAGCAAAGTGGTGGAGTTTATTTTTTCTCATTCACTAAAGCAAAGCGTACCTACTACGTGCTACTACTATTTAACGAATGCTCAATAGTCAACCTTAAATAATTAAATCAATACGTTACATGAAAACAATCGCTTTTTTTTATCTGCTAATCAGTTTAATTTTTAGCTGTTCGCCTAAGCCACAACAGCAAACTAATAAAGCACCTGCACAAGCCGAAGTAGTGCAAAAGCAAAATGAAGTATTAACAAAAAATCGTGCAAAGGCAAGTATTACTCCTCATAATATTGTAGTTGGAGCTGCACAAAAAGCGGCTTATATAGGGCAATTAAAGCAAAAAAGTGTGGCATTGGTAGTTAACCAAACCTCTATGGTAAATGGGAAGCACTTAGTAGATGATTTTATTAGTAACGGTATTAAGGTTAAAAAAGTATTTGCGCCAGAGCATGGTTTTAGAGGCAAAGCAGACGCTGGCGAACAGGTAAGTAACTCTAAAGATGTAAAAACTGGTTTGCCCATTATATCTTTATATGGCAAAAATAAAAAGCCTACTGCCGAGCAATTAGCAGGGCTAGAGGTGGTTGTTTTCGATATTCAGGATGTTGGAGCTAGGTTTTACACCTATATTTCTACCATGCATTATGTAATGGAGGCTTGTGCAGAACAAGGTATTTCGGTGCTTATTTTAGACCGTCCTAACCCTAATGGGCATTATGTAGATGGACCCGTATTAGAGGCAGATTACAAATCGTTTGTAGGGATGCACCCCATACCTATTGTACACGGAATGACGGTAGGTGAACTGGCACAAATGATAAATGGCGAAGGCTGGCTAAAAGGTGGCATTAAATGTGATATAAGTATTATACCTTGCGAAAACTACACTCACAGTTCGGTATACGAATTGCCTATAAAACCCTCTCCTAATTTACCCAATTTACGTGCTATTTACTTGTACCCTTCGTTGTGTTTATTTGAACCTACGATTGTAAGTGTTGGTAGAGGAACGGATAAACAGTTTCAAATTATTGGCAGCCCATCGCATCAATATGCCGATAGTTTTACCCCTGTTCCTAAACCGGGTGCAAAATATCCAAAACACGAAAATAAAACTTGTTATGGTAAAGATTTTACGGCAGCAGCAGCCAATGTTTACCATAAAAACGCTTTAGATTTAAGTTGGCTCATTCAATATTATAAAGCAACAACTGATAAAGCTGGCTTTTTTACCAATGCTGCATTTTTTAATAAACTAGCAGGAAATAGTAGTTTGCAATCTCAATTAAAATCGGGGGCAAATGAAGCAAGCATCCGTGCAAGTTGGGAACCCAAATTGAGTAATTTTAAAGAAAAGCGTAAAAAATACTTATTATACGAGGATTTTTAACTAATATTGTTTAAATAATACCCAAATAGCACAGCCGTATTTTTAGACGAAACTCAACGAAAAACCAATAATTCTACAATGGAATTAAATAAAGAAATTAAACAAAAGAAATTTATAAACGAATGGCAAAAGAGTATTGTAAATTTAATTTTTACGCATAGCTGGCTGAAAACACGCCTTACAAAACACCTTAAACCTTTTGGTATTACGATGCAACAGTATAACGTGCTTCGTATATTAAATGGTCAATATCCTCGGCCTATTTCTACCTCTGTTATTAGAGACCGAATGCTGGATAAAATGTCGGATGCATCTCGTATAGTAGAACGATTGTATAAAAAAGATTTGGTAAAACGAAAACCTTGTTCTACCGATAGGCGTTTAGTTGATGTAGTAATTACGGAAAAAGGACGAGCCTTAATTAAGGAAATTGATGTAATAGCAGCAGAAATGACCAATATTTTTGGCAAGTTGAGCGAAGCAGAAGCGCAACAACTCAATACATTACTAGACAAAATTCGCTCTTAACCCTGCCATTCGTTTTGCCTTTTGAAGTTCCTTACTATCGTTATAAAAACCTGTAGTTTATGTAGCTCATACCTATTCTATAAAAAATAACCACCTCCATGAACTTCCTAATTTTTAGCTTATTATTGATTACTGCTATTAATTTAGCAGGCTTATTATGGGCTTACACCCGCCAAAGCGACCATGCAACGGACTTGATTTACGGTAGTAGTTTTTTTTTAACAACGCTCCTCCTCTATTTGTACCAAGGTGATTTTAGCTTTACCAAATCCCTGCTTACTTTAATGATTTGCTCATGGGGCGCACGCTTGGCCCTCTTTTTATTTAGGCGTATTAAAAACATGAAAAAGGACGACCGCTTTGATAATATGCGTCCGAGTTTTGCCAAGTTTGCGGGCTTTTGGTTTTTGCAAACCATCACCATTTTTATCGTGCTGCTTCCTGTTATTTTCTTCTTAGATAGCACTCCTACCCTCACCCAGTTTTCTTTTCTTAGCTTAATTGGTTTTGTAATTTGGGCAGCAGGCTTTGCTATAGAAACCATTGCCGATCAGCAAAAAAACACCTTTAGGAACAATGCAACTAACAAAGGGCAATTTATAAAAACAGGTTTGTGGAAATACGCACAGCATCCCAATTATAGTGGCGAAATTTTGTGTTGGATAGGCGTGTTTGTTTATGTAATACCTGCCTTACAAGGATGGGGATGGATAAGCATTTTAAGTCCTTTATGGATTAGCTTTATGCTGATTAAGGTTAGCGGCATTCCTTTCTTAATTAAATCTTCTGAGAAAAAATATGGACATTTAACGGCTTACCAGGTTTATAAAAAAACAACTCCTCGGTTGTTTCCTGGGGTTTATTAAAACTTTAGTTTCCTTTGGCAATTTTGAAGATTTTGCAATGAGTCTACTGTAAAAAGGTCGTTTAGTAACGTTTAAAAAATAAATCCGACAA
This sequence comes from Bacteroidota bacterium, assembly GCA_020630215.1. Classification (GTDB taxonomy): domain Bacteria; phylum Bacteroidota; class Bacteroidia; order Chitinophagales; family UBA2359; genus JAHDBT01. Next base: position 9 of record JAHDBT010000376.1, on the reverse strand, counting down.
TTTGTACGT
>JAHDBT010000375.1 GCA_020630215.1 Bacteroidota bacterium | reverse complement strand
GGGTGGCTTGCAGCTAAAAGTGTCAACTATCTTTTAAGACTGCTGAAACATGCCCTTATTTCACTACTTTTTTATTTGATAGTACGACCTATTTATCCCATAAAGGAAAAGTACTTGATATTTTACAGCAGTGCAGGGAGGTGGAATCATTTATATACTAAGTCCCCTCTATTATCTACCAAAAAAGTGTAAAATGCTTAGAGTAAGTAGGTCGATATTACCTGTGCTTTTCCATTTTGCTATCACCTCTACACTTACAAAATACAAGCCATTGTTTACTTGCCTGCTTACCTTTTTGCTTCCTTTACATTATTACAGTGAACGGCAGCGATAAACAAATAATTACACACTCAACGCTGCTTATTTTTTAACCATTTTTAAATTACTAAATAAGTAAAAAAGTTATGAAAAATTTAATTTTGATTTTCAGTTTAATCGTAATGTTTTTAGGTATTAATGGTACTACCGCTAATGCTCAAACCCCTTCACAAATTTTCGACGAAATATGCACCAAAGCGGCTAGTAGTAACACAACAGGTTATGAAATAGTAGCAGCTTTCAATGCATCAACTATTCGCAAAAATTCAACCTACACTTATTCACACACAGGACATGGGGCGAGTTCTTTATATCCATCAGGTAGTAATAAGTTAGTGGCAACAGTTGATGTAGCATTTAGCGACCGTAGCTATTTTCAAGGTGCTAAAGACCGTACTACTATTGAAATTTACAAAGTAGGTAGTACCGTAAGAGCAAAGCTTATTTTAAACAGATGGGGTAATACAGTTGTTAACTTAAGCAATGTAAAATTAGAGAAAAAACAATTTGGTTATTTCCTAACTGGCGAAAAAACTGATGGCAGAAGCAATGTAAAATACACCATAGCCATGTTTTCAAGTATGTTAAACTAATATAACTGCTAAATTTATTTTAAACCGATAAAGTTTTTAACTGGCGAAAAAACGCCGATGTTGTATATAAAAAGCTGAGTACTTATTTTAGTACTTGGCTTTTTTTATTGGTTCTGATTCAGAAGTGAATGAGCTGCCCATTAATAAAATCGTTGGCCTATAAAAACTGACAGCGCAGCGTTCTGACTGCTGACAGAGAGCGAAGCGAACGATCTGACTGTTCCTTTAAACTTTCCTAGCAAAAAAACAGTCTAACAAAAATAACCATTTCTATTGCATTACCTACATCAAATCTCGCGCATACATGAAACAAATCATTTCAGCCATTTCAAAACCTGCTAATAAAACCCTAACACAGCAAATAAAAGTACAACACTTATTATGGCGTGCAGGTTTTGGGCCAAGTATTCAAGACATTCGGCAATATCAAGATAGCCCAATTTCGCATATTGTACAAGATTTATTAGAACGCTCTAGGCAGCACAAACCCATCACCGCACTCGATGGATTTAGAAACGCCTCTAAAAAAAGCCTAGGCGATATTTTTAAAGAACTTAAACGTCAATTGCGTAGAGATTTAAATGTAGCGTGGTTTAATAAATTGGTAAACGACAAAGCCCAACTGCGAGAACGCATGACCTTATTTTGGCACGGACATTTTGCTTGTCGTGATGTTAATGCTTTTTTTATGCAGCAGCAAAACAATACGATTCGCAAACATGCGCTGGGAAATTTTGGTGATTTACTGCGTGCTATTGCCAAAGATCCTGCCATGCTTAAATTTTTAAACAATAGAGAAAATCGCAAACAAGCCCCCAACGAAAACTTTGCTAGAGAACTCCTAGAACTTTTTACCCTCGGCATTGGTAACTACACCGAAAAAGATATTAAAAATGCCGCCCGTGCTTTTACTGGCTGGAATTTTAACAAAGAAGGACAATTTAAAGTTAACGAATTTCAGCACGATAAAGGTGCTAAAACTTTTATGGGACAAACGGGTAATTTTGATGGCGATGATATTATCAACATCGTTTTAAAAAACAAGCAGACAGCTCTTTTTATTTGTGGGAAGGTATATCGTTATTTTGTAAATAGCGAGGAGGTAAACCAACGGCAAATAACCGAACTTGCTGACGTGTTTTACAACAGCAACTACAATATTACCCAACTTTTACAACACCTTTTTACCGCCGATTGGTTTTATGCTCCACAAAATATTGGCAACAAAATAAAATCTCCTATCGACTTAATGGTCAGCCTTATCCGCACATTTAATATTCAGTTTGAAGATAAGGAAGGCGTACTGCACACACAACGCATCCTAGGGCAAGAGTTGTTTCGCCCACCATCTGTAGCAGGCTGGAAAGGCGGGCGTAATTGGATAGACAGTTCTACTCTCACCTTTAGGATGAGCTTGCCCAATATCATTTTTAACAATGCCGAAAACATCGCTTTAGCAAAAGTAGAACTCGCTACGAATGGAGGTGGGGGCGGAGGTGAATCAATGGGCATGGGCAAAGCTCCTGGTAATATGAAACGCAAACTTAAAGCCCAATTCGATATCGAAGCTTTTCACCAACATTTTATTAAATATAGTAATGACGAACTCGTATTAAAAACTGCAGAATACCTGCTACAAACCAATCCACATAAAATTGATAAGAAAGTACTAAACACCTACATTAAAGGCAACAATAAATACGAAATTTTGAATAGTGCTGCCCTCGTTTTTTTGTCCTTGCCAGAGTATCAGCTATGCTGATGTAATTGCCTGAATTTGGATGGCTGTATCTATGGATTATTGGGACATTTTTTCTCTTCAAAAAAACTTCATACCCTTTGATTTTTGGTGCTAAAAAGAACAGATTTATTTAATGTGGTTACTAACTTTTTTTACCTTATAGTATTAATAATCAGGCAGATAAAATGCCTTAATTGATTTACTTGTTTAAGTATTTTAAGCACTCTAATTATTGGATAAACTTGTCCCTCCAAGCGAATATATAAACGTTTCCGCAAAACAAAATAGTAAAAGTAAAACAGCTGATAGTGATGGTTAAAGGTATTAGATCTCCAATACCATCTATCCGCTAAAAAAAAAACAATCATGCTTAATCGTCGTAATTTTTTAAGAACATCTGCGTTAGCAGCGAGCTCGGCTTTTGTGCCTAATTTTTTAAAAGGATTTGAAAATAGTGCCTTAAATTTGGGCAGAAAAAAAACGAACCAAAAAATATTGGTTGTTGTACAATTATCGGGAGGAAATGATGGATTGAATACCATTATCCCTTATCGCAACGATGACTATTACCGCCTACGCCCCAGCCTAAGCATTGAGCGTGGCGAACTATTTAAATTGACGGACGAAATAGGTTTAAATACCAGCATGGAGGCCTTTGCCGAATTGTACGACCAAGGTTTGGTAAGTATTTTAAACAGCGTGGGATATCCTAATCCTAACCGTTCACATTTTAGGTCGATGGACATTTGGCAAACGGGAAGTGCGGCTAATCAATATTTAAATACAGGTTGGCTAGGGCGTTATTTGGATGCTCAATGTACGGGTTCGGATTGTGCGATGCATACAGGGATTGAGGTAGATGGCGGTTTGTCTTTGGCAATGAAAGGGGAAGAGGTAAAAGGAATTGCCGTTACCAGACCTCATCAATTACACAAAATTACCAGTAATTCGTTTTACCAAGAAGTAGCACAGCAAGGCACCACACGTTTGCAAAATCACGAAGAACCTAGTAATGTTAGTTACCTCTACAAAACCATGATCGAGACGGCTTCCTCTGCCGAGTACATTCACCAAAAGTCTAAAGTGCACAAATCTAAAGGAAAATACCCGATGCATCAGTTTGGTAGGCATTTAAAAACCATTGCTGAACTAATTGCTGCAGATATTGATACAAGCGTTTTTTATGTTTCGCTAAGTGGATTTGATACGCATGTGCGACAAAAAAATGTACAAGCTCGCTTGCTTAAAACTTATGCGGAAGGCATGAATGCTTTTGTAGGAGATTTACAACAATACAACAAAATGGACGAGGTGCTGATTATGACTTTTTCGGAATTTGGACGACGGGTAAAACAAAATGCAAGCGGCGGAACCGATCATGGTGCAGCAAATAATTTATTTTTAATAGGCAATCATTTACAAAAAGCAGGCATCTACAATGCTCCCCCAAATCTGCTAGATTTAGACAAAGGCGACCTGAAACACCAAATTGATTTTAGACAGGTTTATACGAGTGTGCTGGATAGTTGGCTAGGGGTTGATGCGAGCGCAATACTTGGCGAGCGGTTTTCTGGGATAGAACTTTTTTGAGGTTTGAATCTTGGTTTTTGAGATGTGATTTTTGAATTTTTTACCCTAGAATAAATTCTAGGGCTACAATGTCGGTCATCTCTACGAGATTTCTGAATTTGATTATCTGCTGATGCAAATTGTTAATTGACATCCCACCCGTCCAAATTCAGACAATAACATCAGCATATAAAACTGACTACTGACATATCGCGCAGCGAACGGTCTGACTGCTGACTGCTAAAAATTAAACAGGATACTCCACATAATTACGAGGCGTTTCATACAGGCGTACTTGCAAATCGAATTTGGGATCGAGTTTGGCGCGTAGGCGTTGCCAAATAACCACCACAATATTTTCGGCGGTAGGATTTAAGTTTTTAAAATCAGGTACATCCAAATTTAGGTTTTGGTGGTCAAAACGTTGGCAAACCTCCTCTTCAATTAAATTTTTCAAAACTTTTAAGTCAATTACATAACCCGTTTCGGGATCAATTTCTCCTATAACTTTTACTTCCAACTCATAATTATGCCCGTGATAATTGGGATTGTTACACAAACCAAAAATGCGTTTATTTTGCTCCGCACTCCAATTTGGGTTGTGTAAACGATGCGCTGCATTAAAATGCGCTTTTCTATAAACTGAAACTTTCATATCTTTAGCAAATTATTTGTCCTTATAAATTTATGACTGCTGCATTCCTAACAAGTCATTTTTAAGCATGGTTTATTATGAACAGCAACTTGAAATAGCAATACCATGAACATTTACGATTTTAAAATACCCGCTTTAAACGGAAAAATAATTGATTTTGAAGCCTTTAAAGGCAAAAAAATCCTAATAGTAAACACCGCTTCGGAATGTGGTTATACGCCGCAATATGCACAACTGCAAGAATTGTACGAACACGCCAAAGACGAACTCGTAATCATTGGCTGCCCTTCCAACGATTTTGGAAATCAAGAACCAGGTTCGGCAGCGGAAATTACGGAGTTTTGCCAAGTAAATTATGGTGTTACTTTTCCGCTAACCCAAAAAATAAAAGTAACTGCCCCTACTGCCGAAATGCATCCCTTGTACCAATGGTTAACGCAACAAACCAACACCGAAGTACAATGGAACTTCCAAAAATATTGTTTGGACGAACAAGGCAACATTACCAAAGTACTAGGCTCGGGCGTTGCACCTGCTAGTGAGGAAATGTTTGAAGTGTTAGGAATAAAGTAGCAGTCAGCAGTCAGACCATTCGCTTGCGCTCATTGTCAGCGGTCAGTTTGCTTTGATTTTAGTTGATTATCTACCTAATACTAGGTAAATAGGAAATTAAAACTCTCCATTAATACTAAGAAAAGGAAACGACGAAGTCCAAAAAACGTTCCTAAAACGAACTAGACCCTCATGAGCTTAAAAGTTCCAAAGGTACTAGTAAAAGTAGACAGAGAAACCCCAAAAAAACTTCGTGCGACACCGTGAAAAACTCCGTACAACTTCGTGGGAATCCTTACACCTGTGTTGTTTTATATACCCATTACGTTTTCGTACTAATAATCAATCAAAAAACAAACCATGAAATTTTCCCAAGTCATCGGGCATCAAAAAATAAAACACAACTTGATTCGCAATACCAATGCGGGCAAGGTAAGTCATGCACAAATGTTTATTGGCCCTAGGGGAAGCGGTAAGTTGGCAATGGCTTTGGCCTATGCACAATATGTTAATTGCCTCGATCAACAAGCCAACGATTCTTGTGGTAAGTGTAGGGCTTGTATTAAATCACAAAAACTAGTGCATCCCGATATTCATTACTCGTACGCTACTATTGGCAGCAAAGCCAAAAGCACCGATTTTGCCAAAGAGTGGCGGGTAGCCATCCTTCAAAATCCTTACCTTACGCCCTACGAATGGCTGCAACACATTAAAGCCGAAAACAAACAAGGCAATATTACCAAACACGAGTGCGAAGATATTATTCACAAACTCAACTACAAAGCTTTTGAGGGCAAATACAAAGTGTTGATTATGTGGATACCCGAATATTTAGGAAAGGAAGGGAACCGCTTATTAAAAATGATAGAAGAGCCAGCCCCCAACACCCTGTTTTTACTAGTAGCCGAAAACCAAGATCAAATTTTAAATACCATTTTATCTCGTACTCAAATGCTGCGGATTCCTCGATTGGCAGATGCCGAAATTAAGCAGGCTTTAATCGAAATACACCAGTTAAACGCAGTACAGGCAGAAAGGATAGCGGCAATAGCGGAAGGTAATTATCAGGAAGCACTACAGCTAATTAACAGCGAAGCAAACGATAATCAGGAGTTACTAGGCGTATGGTTAACGGCTTGCTTAAAACGGCAAGTAGTAAAAACCGACCAGTTTATTGAGCAAATAGCTGGCGTAGGACGAGAAAGCCAAAAGAATTTCTTATCTTACTGCCTCCATTTTTGGCGGCAATGTGTTTTTATGCAAGTGGTTCAGCCACAACAAGTTACGCTAAGTGAACAGGAGGTAAAACTCGCACAGTATATTAACCGTGCTTTAAGCATACAACAACTAGAACAAATTGTTGATTTATTTAACAAAGCCTTCGAACATATTGGCCGAAATGCCAATCCTAAAGTACTTTTCCTAAACCTATCTATACAAGTAACAGATATAATAATGGGGCAGCGAAGTAACTAAGAATTGCAAGCTGTTTGTACAAGTAGTTTTAATTGGCTATTTTTGCTAATGTTTTAATTAGTAGCAGGTTGGATTTTTGATATGTGATTCTTGGTATTTGATATTTGATTTTTTTATGCTGATGTAATTGTCTGAATTTGGATGACCCAAATGAATGGACTTTCTGGATGTTTTTCTACCAAAAAAAATCATCCGCATATAAAACTAATTACTGACAGAGAGCGTAAGCGAACGTTCTGACTACTAACTACTAAAAAATCGTCAGCATATAAAAACTGACAGCGAAGCGATCTGACTGCTGACAGAGAGCGAAGCGAACGTTCTGACTGCTGACAGTAAGCGAAGCGAACGTTCTGACTACTAACTACTAAAAAATCGTCAGCATATAAAAAC
>JAHDBT010000374.1 GCA_020630215.1 Bacteroidota bacterium | reverse complement strand
GATGAGGGAGATACCGCTTGGAAAATGAAAAAGGATGCTACTGGTACTATTTGGTTAGCTGGCGATCAATTGGCTAAAATAGAAAATGGCGTGCATACCACCTTTACCGATTGCCCGATTGTTGCTTACGGTCATGCTAAAGTTCATGCAGCCCCAGATGGTAGTGTTTATTATACCAACGATGCCTCACAAGTTACTAAGTATAAAGATGGCGAATGGACGACTTGGAGCATTAGTGATGTAACCCGTTTCGTTACGGGCATTTATGCAAACGAAACAGATGTGTGGTGTTATCTTAGCTCAGAAGGATTGTTTAAATTAGTGAACGACGAATGGGTAAATACGATTTCATCGAATAGTAGTAATAATAATCAAATTATACCTACAAGTAATGGTCAATTACTGCTAACACAAACCAATGGCTTTGCGCCTATTGAGGGCAATACGTTAGGCGAAAAAATAGATTTTACTGCTCATGGAATGGGTGGAAATTATGTACAATTATTTCCCGCTAGTGAAGGACAAATGGGTATGCGTTCTTTTAATCTTTGGCAAGATGAAACAAGTCATGCTTTTAATACTTTAGATGTTAACACTTTACAACACAGCCCTGTTGATTTTATTGATTTGGAAACGCAAAATGCTACCAAAATAATCTTCTTCTATAATCCCATACAAGAACAAACTGGATACTTAGATTCAAACACAGGAATGGTACATTATGCTAACCAACAATTTCCTCTTTACAACCCTGCCGATAATCCAGTTTTTTTCGATTACTATGTTGGCAATGTGGAGTTGCTAGTGGATAGTCGGGAGCATTATTGGATAACTACAGAAGAAGGTTTGTTTTACTCAGATGGCACTAATTGGCAAATTTTTGATGACAGCAATACCTTTTTTGAAAGCAAGGAATTTATCAATATTGCCGAAGATAACAATGGCGATGTATGGGTAACCAACGGCACTTTTGATGCAACAACAGAAGGCATAGGAATATGGGATGGCGATACAAATAGCTGGGCTACTTATATAGACAAAGACGAAAACCCAGCAATAAATGCCTTTAACAATGTAATTGCTTTTGATGAGAACAATGTATTATGGATTGGTAGTATTGGTGACGGACTGACCTATTTTGATGGCACCAATTGGGGTAATTATAATACCAGTAATTCTAATTTAGCAGGTGCTACTGTTCAGGATATAAGCTTCTATAATAACGAACTTATTTTAGCAACGAGCAATGGCTTATCTATTTTTGATGGCACTAACTTTACCAATTACGATACAGAGAATTCGCCTTTAGCTTGGTATTATGTGGCAGAAGTAGCAGTAGACGCAAATGGAAATATTTGGATCAGCTACTCAGGTAATCATGGCGCAACTGTTTTTAACCGTGCCGATTTAGCACTAGGAGAAAACACCGCCCCTACTTTACAAGCACAAGTATATTTAGAAGGTGCTTACGATGCAAATAACAACGAAATGCACACACAACTTGCTAGTCAAAACGCTTTACCTAGCACGCCGCCTTACACACAAGCCCCCTGGAATTACACTCCTACTACAACGAATCAAATTACCAGCCCTAACACACTCAACAATATTACCGACTGGGTTTTAGTAGAAGCCTTAGATGCTAGTTTTAATAGTGTACAAGTACAAGCAGCATTAGTAGACAAACAAGGAAATATTAGAAATGTAGCTGGTAATTTAGGCGTAAAAATGAACCTCCTTGATGAAAACCAACAGTATTACTTCATTATCCGTCACCGCAACCACATAGATATTATTTCGGATATGCCTTTAGCGGTGAACAACACGATTCCTTATGATTTTAGGAACCCAGCAAACGTTATGAATGGCTTTACGCAGCTTAAAGATTTAGGTAGCGGCGTATTTGCCATGCATAGCGGAGATACGGATGGTAATGGCGTTGTTTCGGTAGCCGATTTTAACGACTATGCCGAACAATCGGGTAGTGTTAACCAATACCTTAATGGCGATTATAATTTAGATAATAATATTACAGTTAGTGACTTTAACCTATACACTCCTAATGCTAGTGTTATTGGAGTGACTTATGTTAGGTATTAATCTTTTTGGGGACACAGTAGGTAGAGGAAATTCATGGGAGATTTTCTCTACCTCAACCCAAAAATAACAACTACAAAACAAAAATACTTATTACTACAGCCACCTGCCAACTAGGAGAAATTCTAGTTGGCATTTTTTATTTTCATTTCACTAAAAAAACAGACCTTTTATTTATTTTCTCTCTAAACAAATTAATATCAATTAATTAAAACCAAAAAAATAAACTTAGAATAAAAATTTACTACACGATATTGATTACTTTTCCTTTTCTGGATGCATTTACTTTGTGTTATTATTCTGGTAGCAATACCCTTTTACAATACAAAATACCAATCCGATGAAACAGATTATCATCCTAATAGTTAATTTTATACTAGTAAGCAGCACCCTTTTTGCCAATAATAATGAATGGGTAAGCCTAGTAACACCCAACAAAATTTATAATGTAGCAGATTACAATGGGAAATACTATTTTTCGTCTAATGCGGGCTTAATTGTTTACGATACAACTACTGGCGAACAACAACAATTATTAACAAAAGATGGTTTGCCCGAAAATGGGATTAATAAAGTAGTGGTAGATAATGCAGGCAGTATTTGGATAGGCACTTATGATAATGGCATTGCTGTTAAAACCCTTAATAGCAATACTTGGGAAACCATTCCATTGCCTGGGGCTTCCCTAAGTAGTGGCAATGCAGTTCTTAATTTATTGCTCGATAGCGAACAAAATATTTGGCTAACCACCTTTAATACTGGCATACTAAAATACAATACAACTACTAACGAGTGGACAGACTTTGACTTGTTTGCATGGGACTTTTTTATTGACGAAGCAGATATAGTGTGGACAATTGGCGATGAAATAAATACCATAGAAAACGGACAAGTTACCCTTACTGATATACCTGCTCCTCCTAGTTCTTATGGAGCAAGCAGATTTTACAAATCAAACTTTGGGCATTTATTCGTAATTAATACAATGGGCATTCACCACTATGTTAATGATGCTTGGGTCAACTATCCTTTTCCTGCGGATGCAACATTCTGGTTCAAAAATGTGTATGCCAATGAAAACCATATTTGGTGCAGTTTAGAGAAAGGCATTTACCAATTAATTAACCAAGAATGGGTACGAGTTATAGATGCTGCCGATTATAACTTTGGTTATTTACTCACCAACAGCAACAACGAGTTACTAGTAACCTTAAATACTGGTTTTGCTCCTGTTAATGCCGATAATACCCTCGGAGAAATGGTGAATTTTCAGCATAGAGGGATGAGTGCAAATTGGGCAAACCTATTACCACTTAACGACGATAAAATGGCTTTGCGAACTTTTGAGTATAACTCTGATGATCCTAACACTTTTGATGTTACGGTTTTAGATGTAAATACATTAGCTCATACTCCGCTAAATATTCCAAACTTTTCAGGGAATAACCCTCAGCAACACCACGAATTTTACAATCCTTTTCGCCAAGAAGCAGGCTATTTAGATAGCAGCACAGGTACGGTACATTATGCCCAAGAAAGCATGCAAATCTACAATGCCAATGAGATTACCCTTAACAGTTATCAAGCTAATCCTTTTGTGGATAGCAGAGGGCATTACTGGCTGCGAACTACTAGTGGCTTATTTTATTCGGATGGAGAAAACTCGCAAATTTTTTCTATAGACAATACCCCTTTTGAGAGCAATTATTTTCGTAGCATTGCAGAAGATAAGGAAGGTCAGGTATGGGTTACAAATGGCGTTAATTCAACTACTACCTTATGGGGTATTTGGGATGGCACAACCTGGAGCAACTATTTATCAGGAGACGACTACCCTGAAATCGACAACAATCCTACTATTTTTACTTTTGATGATAATAATGTTTTGTGGTTTGGTCGCATCTTAAACGACTTAAAATATTACGATGGCAACAACTTTGGCACTTATACCAACGACGAACTGATTGCTCAACTTGCTTACATTACGGATGTTGCATTTTACAATAACGAAATAATAATTGCTTCTCGTTATGGATTAGCGATTGTATCAGGCAACGAAACCAATGTTTACAACACCGACAATTCCGAAATTACGGACGATGTTTGTTTACAAGTAAAAGTAGATAGCAATGGAAACATCTGGACGACTCACGAATACAATGGCGTATCTATTTTTAACCGTGCCGATTTAGCACTAGGAGAAAACCCCGCTCCAATTTTACAAGCACAAGTATTTTTAGAAGGAGCTTATGGTATTCCGAGCGGCGCAATGCACACCCAATATGCCGACCAAAATGCATTACCTACTACCCCACCCTACACACAAGCCCCCTGGAATTACACTCCTACTAACAACGACGAAATCACCAACCCTAGCACCACCACCTACATTACCGACTGGGTTTTAGTAGAAGCTTTAGACGCTAGTTTTAACAGCATACAAGTGCAAGCCGCCTTACTTGATAGGCTAGGAAATTTAAGAAGCACAGACGGCAGTTTAGGTGTAAAAATGAACCTCCTTGATGAAAACCAACAATACTATTTTATTATCCGTCATCGCAATCATTTAGATGTTATTTCGGATGCGCCTTTAACACTCAACAACACAACTCCTTACGATTTTACCAACCCTGCCAATGTGATGAATGGTTTTTCTCAGCTTAAAGATTTAGGCAACGGCGTATATGCTATGCACAGTGGAGATACGGATGGGAATGGGGTAATTTCTGTTATAGATTTTAATGCTTATGCTGCTCAATCGGGCAACATTAATCAATACCTAAATGCCGATCATAACATAGATAATAGCGTTACCATAGCCGATTTTAATTTGTATTTGCCTAATGCTAGTGTTATTGGGGTAACTTATGTGAGGTATTAATTTTTATTCGTTTTCCTTGATTTCCCGTTTTTCATTTTATCATTGGAGGGTAGAGAAAATTCATGAATTTTCTCTATAGGGGAAACGGAAAATCTTTCGCAAAAAAAGCTGTATTTTGTTTCAAACACAATGCCGACTAGGAGAATTCCTAAGTCGGCATTTTTGTTGAATTTTAAGTGAGGGCAAAAAATTTAAAAGTTTTTGTCCTCTAGTAATTCGGGTGCTTCGTTATAAGGGTGAAAGAACATTTAATACACCTTAGTAACGAATAAACAATAAGTCCAACATTTCTACTTGTTCTTTTTCCCTTATGCTGCGTTGCAAATACTCGTCATAGCGCTGCTATGCCTGCGTTTTGCGCCTTGCCTAAGAAAAAAATAACGACGCATAAATTGTCGGACTTATTATTTAATCGTTACTTATAAAACACACAAAAGATGAAATCTATATTTGATACCACAACCATCAACGAATTTAAAGTTAGAATTGAAAAGTTAGATGCAAATGCACCAGCTCAATGGGGCAAAATGAATGTATACCAAATGCTAAAGCATTGTACAGAGAATGAATTGATGATGTTGGAAGAACAAAGCTTGTACCGCAGATTTATGGGCAGATTATTTGGAAAGTTAGTGCTTAAATCAATTGTAAAAAATGAAAAAGGTTTACAAAAAAACACGCCAACACATCCCGATTTAATTATAAAAGGAAATGGTGATGTAGAAAAACAAAAACAATTATGGATAGCTGCATTAGAAAAATATCCTACTAAAAAAAGTAACAGTCACCGTAATTTCATTCATCCTTTTTTTGGAAAAATGACCAGAGAAGAAGTTGATATTTTAGCTTATAAACACATTGAGCATCACCTAACACAATTTGGTGTTTAAAAGTAGCCAAAAAAACAAAAGCAGTCGCCCTTACGAACGACTGCTTTTTTAACATAAAACCATTTACTTAAAACCATTATTTATGAACTCCTATCGAATTTCGGTTAAATAGCCGATTCAATTTGTCTGCTTGCACACAATACTGAAACTATAACAAGCAGCTTAACAAAGTTTAACCAATTTTAATCTCTTGTCGGTCGGTTTGCTGACCTTCTTTTTTGGCTAGGGTTAATTTCAATACGCCATCGGTATATTCGGCACTAATTGCAGCGGCATCAATTTTTTTGTTCAACTCAAACTGACGTTCAAAGTTGTTCGCTACAAATTCTCTACGACTCCAGTTGTTTGTTGTATCCTCCTGCGCTTTGTCTACCTTTATGGTGAGTACTTTATCAGTAACAGCAACGTTAAAATCTGCTTTGGTATAGCCCGGTGCAAATAAATGCAACTCATAACGGTCATCTAATTCTACAATATTTACGGGAGGATAAAATCCACCTAATCCTTTGGCTTTCGCCCATCTTTCAAATTTGCTGGCTCTAGGATGTTGTCCTTGCCAATTACGATAATATGCTTGTTTACGACACATAATATTATTATATTTAGATTATAAAAATTATTTTTAAAATTCAAATTCTTTTAAAAAAATAAAGCCAAGTAAAAGCGCTTGGCTTTATTGAAATCAAAAAACACACAAAATCTAATTCACACTATTTTACTGATGAAACTTAATTAATTATTTTATTTTTACCACAAAGTGCTGCTTCATTTTTTGCTCCCAAAAGTTAGCAAAAGCATCTTGCTCTTTATCAAATGCTTGTGGGCGGTGGCGGTTGTGGTGATTGTTTTCATACGCATAATCGTATGCATAGTGTCCACCTTGTCCATGCCAAGTAATGCCCATAAAAAAGTTTCTAATTTTTTGTGCAATAAAGAAAATCACACTCATAATAGCCGCTATAAAAAAGGCAGCAATAAATACCTTAATCATAAACATAAAAACAATTGCGGCTACTGCTACTCCAAAGAAAAATTTAAAAGGTCTCATGGTTTATTTATATTTTAAGTTAAAAATTTAAAAAAGTTTTTTGTGGAAAAACTACTTTCATTTAGGAAGACGTTTCAAAAAAGAAATTACTTTAAATTTTCAAAAGTTTTTTTAGAAAGTTTTATTTCGAGTGAAAAACTTAGTAATTATTACTCCTAATTAATGTCTTCATTTAGGAAGACGTTTCTGAAAAGAAATTACTTTAAATTTTGGAAAGTTTTTTTAGAAAATTTTATTTCGAGTAAAAAACTTAGTAATTATTACTCCTAATTAATGTCTTCATTTAGGAAGACGTTTCAGAAAAGAAATTACTTTAAATTTTAGAAAGTTTTTTTAGAAAATTTTATTTCGAGTGAAAAACTTAGTAATTATTACTCCTAATTAAT
>JAHDBT010000373.1:6888-7304 GCA_020630215.1 Bacteroidota bacterium | reverse complement strand
TTCTACACTACTCGTAGTAGTCGTTCCACAGGTAGGACTTGGTGCATCTAGTGGTGCTTCTACTGTTACTGTTTCCATTGCTGGATTAGAAGTACAAGCATTCTCTTCTACGGTTAAAGTAATCGTTTTATCTCCTGCAGTTGTCCAGCTAATATCATGAGGACCGGGGCCGCTTGCACCTACAGGTGTTCCGCCATCAAAATCCCATGTATAAGTTGCGCCAGCACTCGCTGTTCCTGTATAGGTAATTGTGGAGGTATTGTCTAAACAAATAGGAGACGTAACAGTAAAGTCTGCATTAGGCGTTTCTATTACGGTAATTGCTTGTGTATCCATATCGCTGCAAGTACCCATTGTTTCATAGGTGATATTGTAGGTTGTTCCTGCTGTGGTGGTGGTTAAATCTAGTTCGCCCG
>JAHDBT010000373.1:0-6788 GCA_020630215.1 Bacteroidota bacterium | reverse complement strand
CACTACAAGTACCCGTAGTTTCGTAGGTGATATTGTAGGTTGTTCCTGCTGTGGTGGTGGTTAAATCTAGTTCGCCCGTAGTGGAAATTGTTGCTCCACCATCTACTGTCCAAGTACCACCTGTAGTCGTAGGTGGGGTAGTGGGAGTTGGGTTTGCATCGGTAATACACACCTCGGCAGGATAGGTGAAAGCAGCATCATCTTGCTCAGTTATAGTTATTGATTGCGTATCAGTATCACTACAAGTACCCGTAGTTTCGTAGGTGATATTGTAGGTTGTTCCTGCTGTGGTAGTTGTTAAATCTAGTTCACCTGTAGCCGAAATAGTTGCGCCACCGTCTACGCTCCAAGTGCCGCCTGGTGTTGTAGGAAGGGTGGCAGGATTAGGATTCGTATCTGTTACACATACATCCGCAGGATAAGTAAAAGCTGCATCCTCTTGTACATTAATCACAACAACAATATCATCCGTTACACTACAAGCATCGTCTGCAATGGTAACGGTAAAAGTGGTGCTTGTTAATGGAGCACTTGTATCGAGTGTTGGATTGGCGGTGTTGGTATTACTTAGTAAGGATAAGGCGGAACTAGGAGTTGCGGTCCAAGTATAAGTAACGGTTCCTATAGCATTGCCTGTATAACTTGCAGATAAAGTAACTACTGCATCTTGGCATTCGGTAATATCAGGTGCATCGTCGGCAACAATATCACATACAGGAGCAATAGGGGTTGCATAAGTACAAATTGCTAGTAGGTCGCCACAACATTCTGATTCGTCGGGGTCTACGGTTGTACATAGGCGGTAGGAGGTGCCTTGTGTGGCGGCGTAAATGGGCCAGCCGTCTGTGGTTGTTCCTGTTTGGCTTAGTGCTGCACCACAGTTACCTACTTGGTAGGCCGCACGAGTTATGGTAGAGGTGTTAATACAATTTCCTGCATCGGTAACGGCTGCTAAACTGTTAAACGAAAACTCATCCGCAGTAGCATCTGTATGTGTGTACTCATAGCAAAATTCGTATACCTCGCCATTATCTGTTGGGAGATTATAGGAGGTTAAATCGAAGCAGTTACCAGAGTTTGGTGTTGCTGCATTATAAGTGCTAAGGGCAGTAGCTTCATCTGCTAGGGTAATTCCATCACAACTATTTCCACCATCGCAATCGCAAGGAGCAGTTGGGGGAGGAGGGAAGTTGATTTGGAGATTGCAATCAGCAGCAGAATTGCCTTCGTGTGTAACAACTGTAACAGATGTTGGTGTCCCCTGTACGGTTAGTGTAGCCGTAAAACAATTGGTTGTACCCGATTGTAAAGGAATAAATCCTCCAAAAGAATAAATAAGCGTACTACCACCATTTGTTATGTTGCCCACATATTCATCTCCTTCTGAAGTGAAAACGGAGGCTGGTGTAAAACCTGCTTGAACATCAATGGAAGTAGGGGAGAAGTTAAACGAAAACTCATCAGGATTTCCTTCTAAACCATTATATTCGATGCAAACGTCGAATTCATAGGTATAACTATCGCCTCCATTAGCAGTTGTGGAAACTAGTACGGCACTAGAATCGTCGCAGGCGAAAGTAAAAGTAGAATAAGTACAAATAAGCCCTAGTGCTAGAAATATATAGAATAATTTTTTCACGATTGTTTTTTTATAGGAGATGAAAGAAAGCAGGTTTTTAAAAGACAGCGTAAAATGTGTATGGAGCATTTAGTGTGATTTTTCTTAAAATTACAACATTTACACTGATTTATGTAAATTTTAAAATAGAATACCTAAATGCCTGATTAACAAAACTTATAGAGTTGCTGTTTAAAAGACTGCATTATTCATTAATAAAAGCAGCAGGTCCACTGCATGGAGTTGTACAAGTTGCATCAGAACTTGGTAAAACAGTTACGGTTACGGCATCTGTTACGGTACAATTGTCGTCGGTCATTTGTACGGTAAAAGTTGCAACGCCAGGCGTATTGGTATCTACTGTTGGGTTGCTAACGGTTGTGCTGCTCAATAAGCCAAGTGCCCCGGAGGGATTGGCGGTCCAAGTGTAATTAACGGTGCCTGCTGCTGTGCCTGTGAATTCTGCTGACAGAGAAGTAGCAATTCCTTGGCATATTTGTATAGAGGGGGCATCTACTGCTACAATATCACAGATAATATCGGTAGGGTGTGCAAAGGTGCAGACCGACATTAGATCGCCACAACATTCTGTTTCATCTGCATCTATGGTAGAGCATAATAAATAAGTAGTGCCATTTGTTGCAGGGTAAGTATTCCATCCATCGCTAGTTTGTGTGGAGGAGGAGATGGCTGAACCGCAGTTTCCTAATTGGTAAACCGAACGAGTAAGGGAAGAGTTATTTAAGCAATTTCCTACATCGGTTAAAGCAACTACACTACTAAATGCAAATTCGGTAGCGGCACTGCTATGGGTGTATTCGTAACAAAATTCATACACTTCGCCATCATCGGCAGGAAGCGTAAAGGAGCTTAAATCGAAACAAGCACCTGAACTCGTTGTTACGCCATTTAAAGCGTTTACTGCGGCTGACTGATCGGCAAAGGTGCTACCATCACAACTGTTTCCGCTGCCACAATCGCAAGGCGTGCTTGGTGGGGGAGGGAAGTTGATTTGGATATTACAAGACGCTGCAGAGTTTCCTTCGTGTGTAACTACTGTAACAGATGTTGGTGTCCCTTGTACTGTTATAGTGGCCGTAAAACAATTGGTCGTTCCTGAATGCGTGGCTAGAAAACCACCAAAAGAATAACCAAGTGTACTGCCTCCATTAGTAATGCTTCCTGCATATTCACTGCCATCAGACGTGAAAACAGAGGCAGGGCTAAATCCTGCTTGTACATCAACAGTCCCTGGCGAAAAATCGAATAAGAAACCATCAGGGCTTCCTTCTAAACCATTGTATTCGATGCAAACGTCGAATTCATAGGTATAACTGTCACCTCCATTTGCAGTTGTAGATACTAGGGCGGCACTAGAATCATCGCAGGCAAAAAGAACATTGCTAGTTAGGCATAATAGCAATAGCAATAGCAATGTTTGTATTTTTACTAAGTTGTTTATTATTGTTTTCATAGTTTTTTTGATTGGTATATGGTAGTTGGTATATGGTGGTTAGTACATGGTAGTTGGTAGAGATTAATTGGGTGGTTGTGCTTTGCTATGCCGATTTTTGTATTTTGTATTTGGTACTTGAATGGTTACGCATCGCCATTATTTTTAATTGCCTACAAATCCTACAGATCCAGTACATGGAACGGCACAGGCTGGGTCGGTACTGGGTAGAATAGCTACCATGATATTATCGGTTACGGTGCAATTGCCATCATCTATGGTTACGGTAAAGGTGGCGTTGCCAGGCGTACTGCTTGTTACACTAGGATTACTAGTGGTAGTGCTACTTAACCAACTTAAAGCAGACGACGGCGAGGCAGCCCAGGAGTAAGTAGCCGTATTAGCGGGCGTACCTGTAAAGGAGGCGGTTAAGGAGATTGGATCGTTTTGGCAAGCATTGATATTGGGGGCATCTTGTGCCATAATTTCGCAGGGGCTGGCACAGGTTGGGTCGGTACTCGCTAAGATGGTTACCATAATATCATCAGTTACAGAACAGGTGCCATCGTCCATTGTTACGGTAAAGGTGGCACTGCCTGGCGTAGCACTCGCACTAACAGTTGGGTTGCTGGTTGTGGTGCTACTTAAAAAGCTAGTTGCTCCCGCTGGGCTTGCTGTCCAAGTGTAGGTAACAGGGTTGGTAGGTGTACCTGCTACACTTGCACTTAATGGGAAGGAAGTGCCTTCGCATTCGGTGATGTCGGGTGCATCAACAGCGGTTATTGGGCAAGTAGGAGGAGGGATTGTAATTGTTGTTTGGCAGGCAGGAAATATATCATAATCCTCATGATAAATTACATCAATAGAGGTAACATCGCCTGTAACGGTAAATGTCATGCCTGGGATGCATAGGGTAGCCCCTGATTGTAAAGGAAGCCAAGGACCTGGATATTCTACCATATTACCAGAGCTACTACCAGTAAAAACATCACCACCTGAAGTACTAAAAGTAGCAGGAGTGAAACTAGAAACAGAAACACCTGTACCATTAAAAGTAAAAGAACTAAACTCTGTCGAACCTTCTAAACCATTAAACTCCAAACAGAGATCGATGGTGAAAGTAGTAGGATTGCTGCCACTCACACTTACAAGTGTAACACTTGCATCATCACAAGCAAAAAGTGCAGGGCTAAAAAAGAGGAAAAGGAACCAAAGGGAAACTAATCGTATAAAAAGTGATTGCATAGTATCTATTTTTTAATAGAAAAGAAAAGAAACTAAAACTGCGTGGTTGTTTAAAGAGGAATTGTATTTTTACTAGGATGCTTTTATGCACAAATGCAAGATACTACTAGTTAAACATAAAACATTTTAGAATTGGGGTATTGTCGTGGTTAAATCTTGATGTTTCTTAGGGGGCTTGATTGGCTAGGTGCAGATATGTAATGTGTTGATAATTAATGGCTAACTGTAAATTGGGAGTATAGGTTTTAGTAACCTAAGTAGCGAGGTAACGTCTTTTTAAGAGGAAAACATAGTAACTGTTTTAGGGATATGTGTTATTATAGAAGCTATTAGGAGTATTAAAATAAACAACTACTAGGGGATGGAGAATAAATAAATTTACATTTTCCACTTCGATATTTCCCAATATCCTGCGTTACAAATACTCGTAATAGCGCTGCTATTACTGCGTTTTGTGCCTTGTCTATTAGAAAATCTCTTTGCGGAAATTTGTAACTTTATTTTTTCACCATCCCTAGGAGGATTAACAATAGGAAAAACTACTTTTTAGGGTTTTGTTTTATGGAATAATCGCTAGGATTAATATTTAATTACCTTTTTTACCAACCTTTGTCCTGTTACAACAACCTGCACTAAGTAAAGTCCTTTCGCTAATTCGTTAGGAAATTGAATAGTTTGTAACTGATTGCTTTTTATTGCTTGTTGATAAATAGGTTTGCCTGTAATATCAGTAATAATAAGCGAAATTAATTCCTTGTTAAATGTAGCTACATTTATTTGTAAATGTGTTTTAAATAAACTAGGCTGTACGGTTAATGAGTTTTTAGTATCTAAATAATTATCTGCTATACCAACAGGCTCACAAGGAGGGGTGTTTTCTTCAGAAAAAGCTAAGATACTTACCTCAATATCGTCCATTACAGCACAGTTACCGTCATCCATTGTTACCGTGTAAGTAGTTGTTCCTGTATTTGCATTAGCACTAATAATAGGGTCGCTGATGCTTGTACTGCTTAAATTACTAATGGCTGTTGCTGGCATAGCTGTCCAAGTATAAGTAAGAGCATTGGCAGGTGTTCCAGAAACACTTGCGCTTAATGAAAAAGCAGTGCCTTCGCACTGGGTAATGTCGGTCGCATCTACTGCGGTAATGTTACAAGGTGGTATGTTTAAATCAATTTCAATATTACATTCAGGGGCAGAAAGCCCTGCATGGGTAATTACTGTTACTATACTTGGATTTCCATTTACGGTTATAGTAGCTGTAAAACAGTTGGTTTCTGAGTTGTGTAATAGGAAAAAAGCTCCTGTAACATAAGCCAAAGTACTGCCACTAGCACTTCCTACATATTCATCACCGCCAGAAGTGAAAACAGAACTAGGGGTAAATCCAGGTTGAACAGTCCCTGAGTCAAATACAAAATCAAACTCGTCGGGATGACCTTCAAGACCTAGGTGTTCTATACATACATCAAATACGTAGGTAAAACTGCCATCACCATTATTGGTATCAGTAACAAGAATTGCACTAGAATCATCGCATGCAAAAAGTGCAGAATTAAAGAGGAAGAGGAGGAACCAAAGGGTAATTAGGCGTACAAAAAATGATTGCATGGCATCTGTTTTTAGAATAGCAAAGAAACTAGGACTACATGTGTGGTTGTAAGACTGTAAGTTACTATTAGTTAAGCATAAAATACTTTAAAATGAGGGTATTGTTGTGGTGGAATTTCATTGTTTTTTAGGGCGCTTGATTAGTAGCTAATATGTGTAAAGTGTTGATGATTAATGTTTGATTGTAAAATTAAAAACTTTTTTTAGTAGGTTAGATATGTAAATGTTTCCTTTTTAATAGAAAGAGATAGTAATTATTTGATGGATATGTGTTATTATAGAAGTTCTTAGGAAGGATTCAAACAAACAACTAGAATAATGATTAACAATAGCAAACAATTACTTTTTTTAGCCTTATTTTATGGAATATGTGTGAGCAATACCGTTGCATTAATGGCACAGGAGGACTACATCCGTAAGGCGAATATAGCAGTTCATCAGGAGGAGGAAGAATTGGCTTTCCCACTAGTAGGAGGCTTAAATACGCCACAGTTTTCGAGTGCCGATTTTAATGGGGATGGCCTAAGTGATTTACTAGTGTTTGATAGAAATGATGAACAAATACATTGTTTTATCAATGGAGGAACGGCAGGTGAAATAGACTATCGTTACGAACCAATGTATCGCCATTTTTTTCCTGATAGCCTGCAACATTGGGTGCTCATGGCCGATTATAATTGTGATGGCATTGCCGATATTTTTAGCAGTTATGAAGAGGGGATTTGTGTTTACGAAGGTTTTTATAATAGCGAAAACGAACTCAACTTTGAGCTACATACCAGCACCCTAACCGATAATAATAACGAAGCACTATTTGTAAACTACTACGATTTACCTGCCATTAGCGATATAGATTTA
>JAHDBT010000372.1 GCA_020630215.1 Bacteroidota bacterium | reverse complement strand
ATCATGTGTTTCCATCTTTTTTACTTCTCGTAAATGTGCTAGTGCCGATTCGTAGCTTTGTTGGCGAAAAGAAATTACAGCATAGTTAAAGTGATAGTAATTTGCTTGGTGCTTGGGAGATAAGTAGGTTTGGTATTGATTGGTAAATTCAATAGCCCAATCAAAATCTTTAATACGGCAAGCTAGGCGAGCAAGGTTTTTATAGTGATGAATAGAGAGTTGTTTATTGGGCGTTAAAAATCCTTTTTGTAGCATAATTTTATAGAGCGATAATTGTTGTGGCAAATAAGTTTCGTTGCCAAGGCGGAGTTGTTTGGTACAATAGTTTAAGGCTAAACCTACTATGGTTTGTATATCATCTACACTTAACGTATTTTCTAAATTATTATGAATAAGCCTTAAAAGTTGATCCCAAATTTTGGTAGCCAATTGCAGATGTTTACCACTTAAAATTAATAAAAGATGGTAGTATATATCCACAACAGCAGCACTGTTTCTTCGTTCATCGGTAATGTTTGCTAGTAAGTTATCAATATCCAAATCCAGCGTTGTATTGGCTAAAATACTGGTATTGTTTAAAAGCCCGCAAGTGTATTGTAGTTTTTGTATCCAATAATAATCATCAAAAAAGTGCATAATACTTTGTAAACTCAATAAGGCTTGTCTATTATTTTGTAGCAAAGCCAAATCGTAATTTTTTCTTTTTAGCAAATGTTGCCTTTGATAATATTTTACATTTTTCAAGGCCTCTTTCTCAAATTGTTTATTCGCTTCTTTTAAAGTTTTTTGCGCTTCTTTTAACTGATTGCGTTCTACTAAACTCTCAAAAAGTAAATATGCTACTAATGTATCATCTTCTTTCAACTTTAACCAAACCAAAAACTCCTTTATATAATAAGTTAATTGCGACATCAATTGTCGCAATCGTATATCGGTTATTTTTTGTGTTTGTAAAAGGTTTTGTTTCGATAAATACTTGCCAGTAAAATTGGGTTTCTTAGTATATATATAGCTCCATAAATTTAATAGTTGTGTATCTTTAGTTTTGCTATGAATTTGTATATATTTAGAAAAATCGGCGAGTTCTTTTTCTGAAAGTGTTTTTAGGAGGGGAAGAAATGCTGGCTGGTACATTAGGACTTATTTTTATAGTAAAAATCTTTTTTGCACTAAAGATAAGTATTTATTGAGATTTCTTTTGAACTTTAACTATGTTTTTGTTTAATCTAATTAATTGATTATTAGCTGGTTTTGAGTTTTTTATTCACAGGGATTTTATATTTGAATTGAACAACCTGCGCTAAAAGTATGCAATTGTAGCTCATGAGTATGCGATATTTGTGAAGTAATCAATACAAAACAACAACAACGAGCTATTTAAACAAATCCAACTAATTGCCTTAATTTTAAGCGTTATGAAAAAAAATACTTACTTATTTTCCCTTGTATTAAGCTTGCTTTTTATTTGCCAAAACATACAAGGGCAAACCATTGACTATAAAGAAAATCAGGTTTTAGTAAAGTTTAATCCCCAAACTACTAGCGCAGAACAACAGCATATATTAGCTGCATTAGGCGTAAAAGAAATAGAACATTTTGAAAGTATTAATGCTTTCCTTTGGCAAATTCCTACACAAGTAGAAGTAAATAATAAAATTTTGCGAGGCGTTCCTGCTTTTGTAGATTACCTCAACAAACAATTACCAATACAATATGCCGAGCCTAACTATAAGTACGAATTACTAGCAACTCCTAACGATCCGTTTTACAATCAATTATGGGGCATGGATAATATACAAGCACCATTAGCATGGGATATTACCACAGGTAGCAGTAATGTAGTAGTTGGTGTACTTGATACAGGCATTGATTGGACGCACCCTGACCTAGTAGATAATATCTGGCAAAACCTAGGCGAAGATGCAGATGGTGATGGCCGAGTTTTAGAATACATAGCAGGTGCTTGGGTATTTGACCCCGATGACGAAAATGGAATAGATGACGATGGCAATGGATATGCAGATGATTTTGTTGGTTGGGACTTTTTTAGCAATGACAATATGCCACAAGATGGGCATAGTCATGGTACACACTGTGCAGGTACTATAGCCGCTAAAGGCAATAATAATATGGGGGTAACAGGAGTAGCGTGGAATGCACAACTCATGGGTTTAAAAATTTTTAGTGACAGTGGCTATACTTATAGCAGTGCTATTTTAGATGCCCTAGAATACAGCATCGATAATAATGTACCTATTACTAGCAATAGTTGGGGTGGCGGCGAATACTCGCAATCTTTAGTTGATATGATTAGCTTGGCAGAAGGCAACAATCAATTATTTGTAGCAGCAGCAGGCAATTATGATATTGACAATGATGCCATTCCATTTTATCCTGCTTCTTATTCGAACAATAATATTTTAGCGGTAGGTTCGTCAAATCAATCCAATAATAAAAGCTATTTTTCTCATTATGGCAATACAACGGTTGATGTTTTTGCTCCTGGCAGCAGCATTTTAAGTACCGAACCTATTGCTTTAACTCCTAGTGGATATGCCTATAAAAGTGGTACCTCTATGGCCACCCCTCATGTAAGTGGTTTAGCAGCATTAATATTAAGCCAATGCCCTACAGCAACTTATGCTGATGTTAAAACGCAAATTATGGATAATGTAGAGGTGCTGCCTGCCTTTACAGGTAGGTGTGTAAGTAATGGGCGTATTAATGCTTATGAAACTTTAAATACTCCTATTTGCTGCGATGTTGAATCTGATTTTATTATAGATGCTCCTAGCCTTTGTGCTGGAGAAACCATCTATTTTTTTAATACAGCTATCAATGCTACTAATTTTGAATGGCGAGTAAATGGCGTAACCGAAGCAACAAGTTTGGATTTTGATTATGTATTTCTAACAGCAGGCACTTATACCATCAGCCTTATTGCAAGCAACGCAGATGGGTGTTCAGCTACTTCTACTCAAACCATTACTATTGCCCCACAAGTTACTGCTGGTTTTACTAGTGTGACTAATGGATTGTCTGTAGAAGTATATGCTAATTATGTTGATACAGGCACTACAACTTATAGTTGGGATTTTGGCGATGGTAATTTTGGTGCAACTGCTAATGAAAACCATACTTATGCTAATGAAGGTGTTTATACGGTATGTTTAACAGTTGTAGATGAGTGTGGAGAGGATACCTATTGTGAAGATATTGAGGTGGTAGTAACAGCAACTACTTTTCAAAAAATGTATTATGCTGGAACTATTGTAGATGGTATTGAAATGCATGATAGAAATTTACTAACAGTAAGTGGTAGTATAATTACCAAACATACTAGATATGGAAATGTTATTTGGAGTAAAAAATATGAGGTAACAGAAGGGTATACTAGTAATAGAGTTATTAAAATTGAAGGAGAACAAAATTATTTTGTTGCAGGACAAAGCCATTTGCTTAAAATAGATAGTGATGGTAACATTATATGGAACAAAAAATATGACTTAGCAACCTATGCTATGCATCCTATTGCAATTACAAAAGCAACAGATGGAGGCTATATACTTGCAGGTGCTTTGTCTGTGGGAAATGTTATTGCTTCTCGCTTTTTTAGTGCTAAAATAAGTACGCTTGGTGAAATGGAATGGATTAAATACTATGATAATGCGAGTATGTATTGGTTTGACTTAGGTTTAGATATGGTAAAAGCTACCGATGGAGAATATTTAATTGCTACTAAAAAGAATGGTATACAAACAGTTATTAAAATAGATGATGATGGTAACGAAATTTGGCATAAAACATATAATATTAGTGGCGTTTCAACTGGTTATGTTGAAGATATTTCTTCCACAAATGATGGCGGATTTATTGTTTCTGCTGATACCGGCGCGGGATGGTTGGCGATGAAGATAGATACAGATGGAAATGAACTTTGGACAAAATCATATAGTGGACCTGGGGGACTTTCCCAAATGACAGGCACTTTGGCTTTAAATGATGGTAATTTAATTATGGGAGGCAAAATTGCAAATATGAGTCCTAGCAATGGCTACGAATACTGTTTAATGAAAACAGATGAAAATGGTAATCCTATTTGGACCAACACCTATGTAAACGGTGAGAACGATTATGCTTGGACTCGCAGTGTTTTTGAACTTACCATTGATGGAGGAGTTTTAATAGGAGGAGAGGTTAATGGTTTAGGAGTTAATTCGGAACATGGATACTTAGTAAAAACGGATGCTGATGGTTATACTGGCTGTTACGAGTCTACTACTAATTTTACAGTCTCTACGCCAACAATATCTGCTATAACAAGTATATCTAATACCCCAACCGATTTAAGTTTTACAACAAGTACACCCATTATAGATATTAGCCCCTTTGATTTTGAAGTACGCACTATCTGTAGTTCTGAAATTAATACTTTTCAAAAGTTTTATCATACGGGAAATGGCGATTTTGATAATGCAAGGCTTAATGATTTAACCATTAACCATGATAACAAATACTTATTATTAGGTACTCAAACTAATGGGAGTGCGGACATTTCTGTATTGAAAATAGACGAATTAGGCAACGAAGAATGGACTCGAACTTATAGTGCAGAAGGTTTATTTGAAGCTATTGATATAATTGCGAATAATGATGGCTCTTTAATAATTAGTGCAATACAAAATAGTGAGTTGTTGCTATTTAAAGAAGATGGAAATGGTAATTTACTATGGGCAAAAACTTTTGATGGAATAACGGTTGGTAATGATCATCAATTAATTGCTTTGAGTAATGGTAATTATATGTTTGCCAATACCTTTAATAGTGCTATTATTTTGAGAACAATTGATACAAATGGAAACTTGGTAGATATTAAAGAATACAACACCTCAATAGGAGGCTTAGGTTGGATAGGCGATTTTATTCAAACCAGCGATGGTGGATTTTTATTGAGTACTTATGGTGGTGGTAATCTTTTACTAAAATTAGATGCTGTTGGTAATGTAATTTGGTTTAAGAACTTTGGTGAAATAGGAGAGATAGGTGCCATTACCGAAACTAGTACAGGAGCGTTTTTGGTAGGAGGATATGATACAGTTGTTTCTGGATTTTGGGTAAACGGCTTCCTAGCAAAAATTAGAGTAGATGGAACCGTAATATGGTCAAAATCTTATGGAACCGATGATAGAGAATATATTATGGATATAGAAGAAAAAGAAGGCGGTACTTATTTTATAGTGGGAGAAAAAAGAGAAATAGATACTGGATACGACGATACTTGGGCTTTAGAGGTTGATACTACAGGTAATATAATTTGGTCTAAAACATTTCACGGAGGAGATAGAACAGGTATAGAATACATGAATTTTACCGAGCTAGAAAAGGCAACTGATGGTGGTTTTATAATGGCAGGTTCTTCTTACGGAACCATAAACCCTAATAAATACAGAATACATGTAACAAAAGTAAATCCTAGTGGCGATGTGTATTGTTCTGAATCGGATTTTAGTATTACTATTAACGATGTTACCTTAAATCCTACCGATATAGTAACTACAGCCACAACACCGCTTTTTAGTAGTGATGATGTAACAGTTGCTATTAGTAATCTATCAGTAATTATAGAAGATATTTGTTCTACAGGAACAGATATATGTACCCTAAGTCCCTCTTTCCAAATGCAAAACAATTGTGGAGTTGGTGAAGTTACTTTTGTAAATACTAGTACAGGAACTACTACTGATACACAGTACGAATGGTTTGTTGATGATATTCCTGTAGACATAAGCACCGATCTTACCTATACTTTTACAACACCTGGAAATTATATTATTACGCTGTGGGCAGCCAATAACGAATGTGAAATGCTATACAACGAACTCATCACCATAGAAGAAGGATGTGTTTGGCCAGGCGATTGTAACAATGATGGCATCGTTAATTTCTTTGACTTTTTAACAGTTGGTTTAGGTTTCAACAATACAGGCTATATGCGTACAGATAATGGCATTGATTGGTCACCTAAGCAGGCAGAAGATTGGCTAACTACTTTTACAGATGCTATTCATAATGACCTCAATCATAAATACGCAGATAGCAATGGCGATGGACAAATTAATTTTGCAGATACAACAGCTATTATAAACAATTATGAATTAACCCACCCTGTTACAGCATCAGGTAATTTAGTGAGTAACTTTCCCGAAGCCATAATAGAACCTGAAATTAACACCGCCCTGTTAGTAGAAGGTGCGCCTATTGGTATTGGTTTAAAAGTTAAAAGCAGCTTTAACAATGCTGGACTAGCATTATACGGATTGGTGTTTGAGATAAATTATGTAGGCAACAATCCTAAAATTAATTTTGATAATTCCTGTTTAGGCACTTTAGGAATTGATTTTATGGCAACCTACCGAGTTGATGAAGTGAATGAGAAAATACAAGTTGCCTTAACCCGCATCAATCAACAAAATATTTTTTGCGACGGAGATATTGCCGAACTTATTATTGTTATTGATGAAGTGCCTGTAGGCAACCCCGAATATTTTAGTATCTCTACCGATAATGCAACTATAATTGATAATAATGGTGTCGTAATTCCAACAGGTGGAGAAACCCAGGCATTTACCGTTTTTTCTCTAGCCGATACGCCACCTATTGTTGGACAAATTAGTATGATTTTATCTGGCAATTACCTAGTAGCAGCAGATTATCAATTACAAGAAACTGCTAAAATGAGAACCGATTTACAAGCAAATAATCTAGTACCTATAACACAGCCTTTTTATACTACCCCGTGGAGTTATAATGGAGGAGAAAGTGTAAACAATATACCCAATAATGTGGTAGATTGGGTATTAGTAGAAATACTAAATAGTGAGGGCGATATTGTTATAGAACAAGGAGCAGGATTTTTATTAGCGAATGGCAAAATTGTTTCTAGTAATGGTGTTACAGAAGGACTACCATTTAATAATCTCAACAACCTAGAACGTTACACTATTCGAATTCGTTCTCGCAATCATCTCGATGTAATAAGCAGTAGTTCCGTACAAGTACAAAACGGCCTACTCCAATACGATTTTACTACCGCCGCAACCCAAGCAATGGGCGCACAACAAATAGAACTAGCTCCAGGCATTTATGGTATGTATGCTGGCGATATAAATGGCGACGGTGTAGTAAGTAACGCCGATTTTAACCAATACATCCTTCAAAGCGCACAAATAAACCAATACAACAATGCCGATTTAAACCTAGACGGCAACGTAACCATCACCGATTTCAACCTCTACTTACCCAACGCCAGCCTAATTG
>JAHDBT010000371.1:3327-7354 GCA_020630215.1 Bacteroidota bacterium | reverse complement strand
CCAATAAAGATACTAATATAATTTTTTAATAAAAAGTGTTACTACTTAGCTTTAAAAATACTAATGCTAAGTAGTAACCTTAGCAGGAAAAAAAACAATTAATCAATCCTAGCAATCAAACAATTCCTCTAAACTTACCGCACCAACATCTGTATGGTATTTCTACTTTTTTGTTCTAGCAGTACTTCCCGTCCTTGCGTATGTTTGGCAATAAAATTGGTATTATAATGGCGAATCGTAATGAGTTCTAAACCGTCGTTTTGTAGTACTTTGTACTGTTCGCTGAGGGCTTCTATTAATGGGGTAACCTTATACGGCACATTATCTACACACACCGAAAAGCTAATGGCGGCATTTTGACTGAGGTTGGCTTTTACGCCAAATTTAGAACATAAATGGTAAATAGTACTTAAATTTTCTTCTGCTACAAAAGAAAAATCCTTGGTAGTAATAGAGAGTAAAATTTGGTTTTTATTGAGTACAATAACAGGCGGTTGTTCTTCCGCAGATAGCCCTTCCAAGTGTATAGTTGTGCCTATTGCTTCGGGCTGACTAAACGAGCGTACTGCCAGCGGAATGTTTTTGTTTTGTAGTGGCTTAATGGTTTTTGGGTGAATGACTTTTGCGCCATAATAGGTCATCTCAATCGCTTCGTAATAGGAGAGCTTTGGAATTTTTACTACGTCCTCAATCACTCTAGGATCGCCACTTAAAATGCCAGGCACATCTTTCCAAACGCTCATTTGTTGGGCATCGAGCGCATTAGAAAAAATAGCGGCGGTAAAGTCAGAACCTTCTCGGCCAAGTGTTGTGGTGAAATTTTCGATAGTGCCGCCTAAAAATCCTTGGGTTACTACCATTTGGTTTTTTACTAAAGGCAATACCGTCGATTGGATTCTTTTTGTGGTTTCTGGCCAGTTAATAACGGCTTCCCTATACGTATTATCTGTACGTACTAAGTTCCTAACATCTAACCATTGGGTATTGATGCCTTGCTCATTTAAATAAGCTGCAATTAAAGTAGTAGATACCAACTCGCCAGCCGATACAATTTGGTCGTACACAAAATTATAGTTGGCAGTAGGTGGCATGGCCAACCATTTTTCAATCGCACCAAATATTTTTTCTAAGTCGGCAATTACGGTATGGTTTTGGGTGCCAAATAGTTCTTGCACTATTTGGGCATGTTGCTCCCTAAGTTGGTTGAGCAACGTGTTGGCTTGCCCCGTTTGTTGGTAATAGGCTTCGGTAACAGCTTCAAGGGCATTGGTCGTTTTGCCCATTGCCGAAATAACAACGACCAATTCTTCTTTGGTATAGTTGCTTAATATACTAGCTACATTGCGTATTGCAGCAGCATCTTTTACCGATGCGCCACCAAATTTAAATACTTGCATTTATAATGAATTGTTAAATTGTTTTGTGTTGAATTGTTTTACGGTTAAGTGTTGAGGAGTGATTTTATTAGCTAAGTGAATGAGAAAAAATAAACTCCACCACTTTGATTATTCTTTTTTCCAATTCGGCGTTGCAGATACTCGCAATAGCCCGCTATTGCTGCGTTCTGCGCCTTGACTTGAAAAAAACAATCGCACACTTTGGTGGAGTTTATTTTTTTCATTTCACTAAAACGACTGGCAAGATAGTATATTTCTAGTAAAATAAAAACAAAAAAAGCACTCGCTACCAATAAGTAACGAGTGCTTTGTAATTACGTGGTTGTAAGCAAAATAATAGGATAAGATTTTGGATGTGGTTTAAAGTAGTTTGTTTGTAATAGGAAACAATTCCTACTTATTTCCAGTCGAAACAAACTTTATAGGTTTCGGTAATACTAGGACTGTTAAAGCCAAAATCTCCTTGTTGTTTACGAACTTTTGTTGATAAATTCCATTCGCCTTTTTCTCGTTTTACGGGGCAATTTTCGTTAACGCCATCCGCTAATCTAAAACTAGCAATATGGTAATTCGGATTCGTGCCTGCATCAGATAAATCTCTAACCTTTGTACAAGTAACTTGGTTTTTATTTCTAGCGGTATATTGTACGCCTTGGTTGTTTACATTAAAACCTCTAAAATCGTTGCCATTACAATGGGTTTCTCCTACGGTCATTTCCTCTACATCGCAATTTTCTTTAGGATAATTAAAAGTACATACATTGCTAATTTGATGCGGAGAAGAGAGTTTGATTTTTCTAGTATTTAATTCTGAATTATTAGCAGCTTTAATGCTAATTTTTTTTAGTAATAAAGCTCTTTCTTGATTGAAATTAAAACTAGCAGTTCCTTCAAAAGAACGTAAGTTTCCATTGCCAGAAACTCGATTCATGGTTACCGCCACATTAATACATTTGGTGCTGGTACTATTAGTAACCAAATCGGGATTATCGGAAAAGTTTGGATTTGGATTAATAATTTGTGCCGTAACAGTATTACTAATTACTAAAATTAATATGGCAATTGCCAGTAATTGCACGGTACGCAAATTAATTGTTGCAGCAATTGTTTGAAATAAATTTTTCATGATTAACTGGTTTATGAATGATAAATAAAAATTAATTAATTAGGATAATTATTACGATACTTCGTGGTTTTTAATGAGTTATACCTGTATAAAAAAAAGGTAAACAAAAAGTAGTGTCGTATAAATTAATTAATTGTTTATTGTCTTGATAACCAGTTGTTTGTTGTGTGTTAGAAATGAATTTGCTAGGAAGTTATTTGTGCAGCATGGTGATTTAAATGGCGCAGGTAATCGGTAATTAGCCATGCTAAGGAAACCGTTTCTGTGGTATTTCCTTTTTCGTTTTTAATCATTAATTCTAAAGTTAAACTACTAGGAGGCGTATTGGCAATTACAAAAACAATTTGTTGGTTTAGGCTCGTCCATAAACTAGCAAGGTGTTCTACAGGTGCATCTTGATAATGATTAAAGTTAACCAATTCATTTTGTGCGTACCCTATTAATTCGTAAGGTTGTGGCGTGTATTGTATTTCTAAAAAACGTTTTAAATTATTAATTGCCGAATCAATTAAATGCCCTAGTATTTCTTTTTTAGACCATTTATTAGGAAGTGGTTTTTTGCTTAATATTTTATTGTCGGTAATTAAAAAATAGCTATTTATTTCTTGAATTGTTTTTTCTATTCCTTGGATAATGTTTTTCATGAGTTTATTTTTTTTTTGAATTAAATTTTATGGAAGATAAACGAAATTATTTAATGCTGGAAATAAAAAAACACCGAATAGAAAATTACCCTACCATTAAGAAAGTTATTTTTATTCGGTGTGTTGTGAATTTGTGATATTTAAACGTATCGTATTTTAATTAAAAACAATAATTAATCAACCTACTGCACAATTTTAAAGTTAAAATTGCTCGTTCCTAAAGCACCCCATAAACGCAACCAAACGGGTAGCATCATTTCGGTGCCTCTAGCCGTGCTAATATCGCCTAGGTCAATAATGTTATTATCTGTCCAACCAAAAGTGTTGAGCAATTGGCTTACTTCCTTTTTTGCTGCTGCATCATTTCAATTTATTTTTAGTAGTAGTCAGCAGCCAGATCGTTCGCTTCGCTCACTGTCAGAACGCTTCGCTGTCAGTTTATCTGCTGGCGTGTTATTTAATTTATTTTTAGTAGTAGTCAGCAGTCAGATCGTTCGCTTCGCTCACTGTCAGTTTATCTGCTGGCGTGTTATTTGATTTTTTTGGTTAGGGGGCAGTTTTTTGTTTTAACTGAAACGGGTCGCACCTATGGTGCTAGGTTATTTGATATTGTTTGCTATAAACAGGTTATACCTATGGCATAAAAATCTCCAACGTCAGCCTATCAAAAATTTTAAATTCTACATTTTCGATTCTAAATTTTCAATGAATTCCCTCCTAGCGTCAGCAGGTGAAAATTCAAATATCAAAATTCAAGAATCAAAAATCCCACGTCAGCAGGTAAATAAATTTTAAATTTTAAATCTTCGATTCTAAATTTTCAATGAATTCCCTCCTAGCGTCAGCAGGTGAAAATTCAA
>JAHDBT010000371.1:0-3227 GCA_020630215.1 Bacteroidota bacterium | reverse complement strand
TTTTATGGTATTTAAAGGGCGGCAAAAAACGCTTTGGCGAATTAAAAAAGCGGATTCCCCAAATTACGGAGAAAATGTTGTCCTTACAATTAAAAGCTTTGGAAAAAGACGGACTCGTAAAACGAGAAGTCTTTGCGGAAGTGCCGCCGAGGGTAGAGTATTGCTTAACCGAAGAAGGAAAAACCCTAGTGCCGTTGCTAGAAAAAATGGCGAAATGGGGAAGTGTGAAGGGGAAAAAAGAGGGGACGATTGTGGCAGTAGAGTAGTTGAGTGAAGAGATTAACCTATTGCATTTAAAAACCAGAAAATTATTTTTTACCATTTTTCAATATAAATGAAGGATAGAGGAAATCCTGAAAAAATCATTTTATTTTTCTATTTTTGGCTCTTATGAAATTAAATACTGGAAACATAGGAAAACCATTTATAAAATGGGCAGGAGGAAAAACTCAGCTACTTACTCAAATTGATCGAATAATACCAAGCGAATTTAGGACGCTAAAATTTACTTATATAGAACCTTTTGTAGGAGGTGGTGCTATGTTGTTTCATATACTAAACAACTATCCGAATTTAGAGGAAATTGTAATAAATGATATTAATACAGACTTGGCTAATACTTATAAAACAATTAAAAATGAAGCAACTAAACTCATTCAAATACTACTAGTTTTACAGAGTGAATATTATACGCTTTTGAAAAACGAAGCCGCCAAAAAAGAATTTTATTACCAAAAAAGAGAGCATTTTAACAAGAGAACAAGTAATCAAATTGAACAAGCTGCCTTGTTCATTTTTCTAAATAAAACTTGTTTTAACGGTCTCTATCGTGTAAATCGAAAAAATGAATTTAATGTGCCTATAGGCAGTTACAAAAAACCGCGAATTTGTGATAGGGAAAACTTGTTGAAGGTAAGTGAATTATTACAAAAGGTCACAATTTTAAATGCTGACTTTGAAGAAACCTTAGTTTATGCAAAACAAAACTCCCTATTTTATTTTGATCCCCCTTATAAACCTTTAAGTGAAACTTCAAGTTTTAATTCGTATGCTAAAGCTGGGTTTAACGATAAGGAACAAATTCGATTAGCTAATTTTTGCGAAAAAATAGATGCATTAGGTCATACTTGGATTTTAAGTAACTCGGATGTTAAAGGAAAAAATCCAGAGGACAATTTCTTTGATGACCTTTTTAGAAAATTTGAAATTAATAGGGTTTTAGCTAAGAGAAGTATCAATTCTAATGCTAAAAAAAGAGGACAACTAAAGGAGTTATTAATTACTAATAGTCAGAAAAAAAATGCGACAATCATTTAAGAGTCCACTGTAAAAAGGTCGTTTAGAAAAGAAATAGTATATCTTACTAGATAAAACACCTGGGTACTCAATCATTAACACCTTATGAAATCAAATCAGGTATACTATTTCTAGGCTTTTTTCAGAAGACTCATTTAACAGTTTTTTAAAAAATACAAAATTTACTTTATAGCTAAAAAAAAAGAAAATGAGCAGGTTAATAAAATCATTAAAAGAAAATAGAGCAGTAATTTTTGATAGTGGTAGCTTTGACAAGTGGTGTGTCTATGTGGTTGAAGAAAATGGAACCAAAAAAGCACCTTTTGACACAGAATATTTTACCGACTTAAAATCAATCGCAAGTAAATACGAAGGGGATAAAGTCTATAATGATTTTATTGCAATTTATGATAAAACAACAAAAAGTATAGACAAAGCCGTTTTAGACTTGATTGATGAAATCGTAGAAACTTATAAAGATGAAGACAAATTTATAGTTGAACAATGGTTCTCTGTAATTTATGGAGGAATGATTGCAGAAGAAAATAAGCAGTTTGCAATCTTGAAAAAAAGAATAAAGAGATTAGGAATGCACCAAACACTTAAATTAGATTATGACCCCAAAATTGCAGCAAACTTTAGTAGAGGAAAAAAATGGAGAGAACTGAATGAAATAATGAAACCATTAGGATTTTAAAATAAGGGCGAATACACAATAAAGTACATCTGTTGATATGGGCTAATTGCATGTGCAGGCAGGTGTATGGGTCATTGGTGGTAAATAAGATGAAAAAATTGAAGAAGATAGCTCGAAAAATGAGTTAAGAACTAAACTTGATTTTGAAAATAGTTTGATAATAAGTGAGTAAGAAAAAATAACCTATCGAACATCCACCTCAAAATCTACTGTATACTGTTCTGGTAACTTCGGTACACTCAGCCAGTTCATATTTTGTAAGGTAGATTCGCAGCCGTCACTACTTTCTACAGTCACCGTAATTTCGTACAAATAAGCATCATTTTCAGGGTCGGCATACACTTCTTTAAAATAAATGGCGGAACAGCCAGTTACTTCGGTCAATTTTCCAATGAGGGTTCGTTCGGCAAAATCAATGCTAGGAAACTGTGGATTGATGCCATTGCATTGGGGGCTTGCTTGTGCGGTTTCGGTTAATGCTAAGTAGCTTTCAGCATCGTCAATTACAACAATATCATCTGTTACTATTACACATTTATCAATTTCAAGCGTTTCAATACCATCCACCTTAATTAGTTGTTGTTTATTGCAGGCCATGGTTGTGCAAAGCAATAAGCAGCCTGCTAGGGCAAATAGAGGTCCATAAAAGCATAATTTTTGGAGAAACATGGCGGTTTATTTAAAATTTGGTGGTTTTAGAATTGGAAGCACTTTACTTGCAATTTAAACTAAAAATAAATACCTCGCTCAAAAAAAGGAAATTTTTTTGGGTGCAATAGTAAGATTGTAGGGAGTAATACATTTTTGTTGTATGGGTTAAGAGGTGTGGGAGGTGTTTTAAGCGTTACTTAGTAAGGTCTTTACCTGTTCTAGTAGCCATTGTTTATCCACCAATACTTTAGCAGTTTCAATTTTTAATTTTAGCTTTATTAATCGCTCCCTTAGTTTGTGAGTGTCTTGCTTATAAGGGAGTTGTTCTCGTATTCCTAAAAAGTGTTTAAAAAAGCGGAGGAAATTTTGGTATTCTTTAAAGTTAATACGTGCAGCGGTTTTGTTACGTAAAAAATAAACCTTAAATGTATGAATAAGATCGTTGAGTGGCTGTTCGTAATGTTGTGCTTTTTGTTGAACTATTAAGGAGTAATAGGTTTTAAGGTAAAGCATATTGATGTTGAGATGATCATGTGTTTCCATCTTTTTTACTTCTCGTAAATGTGCTAGTGCCGATTCGTAG
>JAHDBT010000370.1:5486-7374 GCA_020630215.1 Bacteroidota bacterium | reverse complement strand
ATGCCTAAAAAGCCATTATCTATTTGATTCACATTGCCACAATTGCCAATTTCGTTAATCATAATAATATAAGTACCCGATTCAGAAGCAGTAAAAGTAAGACTACAATCTGTAGTATAGCCATCAAACTCGCCACTAGGTGTTTGTGCAGCAATTTCTGCCTCCCACGAACCTGCATTAGGACCCGTACAAATATTAACGGTATAACTAGTACCAGCTACCACGCCATTAATAGTATAGCCTTCACTCGACCATACTTCCCAGCCTTCATAAGTATAAACTTCGCCACAGTTTGGGTCGGCAGGTGCAATACCGCCAGGCATTACGCCTTCCATTTGACCATAAATATCTGTTACAGAATCACAATCTGGAACAGCACAAACAGCCGCATCTTCTGCTAAAACAACCACTTCAATAGTGCTTTCTGTACTAGACTCGCCTAGTTCGTTACTTACTGTTAGGGTAACTGTTACTGTACCCGATTCGCTAAAAGTAAGCGTATTAGAACCAGAAGTTGCACTAGTAGGGCTAACGCCTGCACCGCTAAATGTCCATTCGTAAGCCAAGCCGCCGCCAGTTGAGTTGCTCGAAACAGTAGCCGTTGCACTATTAGGGCAAAGCTCTAAAGATGTAGGGGCAGTAATACCTGCTACTGGTTCTTCCAGTTCGATAGGAGCGCAAACAATTTCGCCATTAGCAATAACATTGGTTAAAAAAGTAGAAGCATAATTGTAAGAACGCTGTCCTTGTCCAGGTGAGAACATCATCATGCAAGCATCATCCACATAATCCATGTAGTTCATAAACATATCTTGCGTGCCACAAGAAGTAGAAGCTGCGCCAATACTAGGGCAGCCGTAATATTCGGTGCCAGCAAGAGGTGTATCGCTTACGCCATCGTCAACGCCGCAGCCGCCATCTCCCCAGATATGGTTTAGGTTGAGGTAGTGGCCTAATTCGTGCGTTAAGGTTCTGCCTAAGTCAAAAGGCCAGCTACCACAGCTACTATTAGGGCCGCTACTTGTACAAGAACTTAAAGAACCGAAAGCACAGTTGGTAATAACAACACCATCGCCATTACCTTGGCCACCTAAAGGAGAGTAACCTAGTAAGCCAAAGCCCAAATCTTGCACAAAAAAGTTGATATAGCCACTCCAGTTGCCATCAAAATCGCCAGAGTTTTGGTTAATGGTAATGGCAGGATCGCCATCACTAATACCGTAGCCGCTTGGGTGATTGCTTGTAGCCAAACAAAACTCAATACAAGCATTGCCAGGGTCAATGTCGAAGTGGTCGGCATAATTTGCCCAGTTGCCAATATCGAAGTTGGTGCCTGCATAATCTTCATTTAAGCGGTTCACCTGATCGTAAGCCAACTCAATCAAGCAGTCGGCATCCGAAGCTACTGCATCTTGATAGTGAATAGCTACAGGTAGCACAATAACATTATCACAAGCCCCTGCATCGCTTAGTTTAGCGGCATGTGAATGTTTAAATTTAGCGTCCCATTTTTGCACCTTAGCATGATGCTTTTGGTACTCAGGATTGTTTTCGATGAGCTGCTGCGTATGAGCAGTTGTGCCACATCGTTCTACATCGCTGCTAGGGGATGCATTTTGTGCATATACCAAGCCGCCTGTTGCTAATAAAAAACAGCAACAAGCCAAAATACTTGCGTAGAATGCTTTTTTCATAATTACAGTAATTTTTAGAGATTTATTAAATATGTTGATATTAAATTATATGCTAGTTCTCTGTTGTTTTTAGGGCAAATTGCAAAATAGATAGGAGATTGTTTTAGGCTTTAATTAGGTGCTACAAGTTAAGCATAAGTTAATAATCTAGCAAAGCATTGAGCGTAATTTGGGCTATTCGTTTTAAAAATGAC
>JAHDBT010000370.1:0-5476 GCA_020630215.1 Bacteroidota bacterium | reverse complement strand
TACTAATGTTTATGCGAAAAAAGGAATATAGCATTAATTTTTAGGTGTGAATTTAGTCAAGGAGCAAGCACAAAAAAAGGCTAACCTTCATGAAGGTTAGCCTTAGAAAAACTAATTAAAATTGTATTGTAACAATACTGTAGCAACTATTATTTTATAGTGCTTCGTAAGTGTAAGTACCATCTGCAATAGTAACACGCATAAACGGCTTAGTAGTGCCACCATTGTAGTAATCGGGGTCGGCACTAGTAATAATACTTTCGTTTGTTTGTTTCCAAGTATCGTTAAACAAACCACCTTGCGTTATGCTAACTGTAAGCGGGAAACTAACAACCGAGCCATCTGTAGGCACAATACCATTGTACCATAAGTCAGCCAATAAATCGTATTGACCATCAGCTAAACCAGATAAAACCAAAAATTCAGGGCAATCAGCCGTAGCCGCATAAGTAGCTAAGCCACCATCTGCATCATAAACTAAGATGTCGATATCTACATTAGAACAAAAGTCCATGTCAGCACCATCAACATTAGCCGAGCCGCTCCAATCGAAAGCCATGTTAAGGTCAGGGTTAACAAAGTTTTTAAGCTCAATGTCAACAGTTTGTGCTACAAAGTTTACATTAGGCGTTTCTGTTTCACCAATTTTTAACTGAAGGGTTTCCGTTTCTTCAATTTCTAAATCAGCGTAAATAGTAATTGCACCGCTACCAGAAGTAGAAAAGGCAGGAATAATTACTGTGTGCGTAAAGTCAAAATCAGCTCCTTCTACAGCGTCTCCACCTGTTTGTGTTACTTTAAAAGCTAAGTCAACAATTTGAGCTTCGCTTAGAGTGATGGTAAAAGGAATATCCATATTCGCCTCCGTCATTGAGCTAGGCGCATCAATTTCTAAATTAGCGGTAGGCGTAGTAGGAGAAATAGTACTTGCCCCTGTGTAGTCGTCTTTTTTACAGCCTGCAACAAGCATTAGCAGTACTAAAGAAAGACTTAGTAGGGAATTTATATGCTTCATTTCAAATTAATTTAAATGTTAAAATAGGGTTTCTACTACAAAAATAAATATAAGCAGTTATACCAGTATAGCTGCATACAGATTTATTTTAAATAGAATAGATGAACTAGTTTTTTGTTAAAATGTCATCAAATTGACGTGTACCGCTAGAACGGATATAACCATAAGAAATAGAGATTACATCTTTTCCATCATCCATTAACTCAACAGTATTTACACAGCTAACATTTGCCAATTCACCCGGATCGTTATCACAGTTAGCCAATTCATCAGCCCCCCAAATTAATTGAGTCGCACCACCGTATTCTTTAGGAATCGTAATGCTGTTATCTTGATTTACTACAAAGTAAAAAAGGTTTCCTTCATTAGACCAAGGGCCAATTTCTACCATTCTGTAAGTTTCTGCATCAACAGACTCTACAATACGCAAGTAGTCACCAGAGTAATCAGCCGCTAAATCTGGAACAGTAGATGGGTGATAATAGTGGCCTTGTGTAATATTGTATAAACCTGCTAAACGAGTAGAAACCGCAATTTTAGTTGTTTTTAAGTTACGGTGCAAATTACCTTCACTAGTAACCGCTTGGAACGTTAATTCCCAAAAATCGCCAATATTATACAATGCGTCATCGTCTGGTAGGTCAGCACCATTTACTTGTAAACCACTGCGTAAAGTTTCAAAGTTTACTGTAAAGTCAAACAATGAAGTTGCTGCCTCAGCAATATCATAAGATTGAAGCAATACCTCGTTAGAAGTTACCGTATTACCGTCATCATCACGAGTAACAAAAGTTTTGAGTACGTTGATGGTTTGTGTTTTTATATCACCTTGAAAAACTTTTAAACCAACCGTATAATCTTGGTCTTCACCAATTACATAGTTTAATAAAGGCGTTTGTACCTCTACTAAGCCACCTGCTGCCGCATTTTCTGTTACAATATCTTGGTACTCTTGCGTACAAGAATTAAGTACAAATGCAAAAACAAGTAGCAATTTGAAAATGATTATATTTTTCATTTGAATTGTTTTTTTTATTAATAAAATATTAAAGTTAAAAAGAGAATGAAGCAAAAAAATAAAACAGTTTAAATGCGTATTCGTTTACTTCATTCTTTGAACATGCCTCTAAAGACGTGTAGTTTACATTTTAGAGCAATATATTGTTCAGGGAAACCTTAACAGTTTATTGATTCCACCATACTTTAGTTGTTAATAAATTAGCACCTTGAGCAGAAACTGCTGCATCAAAGTTTGCTTTATTAACCGATTGTTCGATAGCAGGGTAGGTGTAACGAGAAGGGATTTCATCAAGGTCGCCTTCTATAGCAGGTGTTAGGATAACCTGTTCTACGCCATTCTGTCCAAGCTTCTACACCTTGAGCAAATAAGCTTAACCATTTTTGCTCACCAATTAAACGAGCAGAGTTTACACTACTGTACTCTACACTAGGTTGTGCAGTATAAGCAGCAAAGTCATCGGCAGATAAGCCATTAGCAGAAAAAGAAGCATTAATACCATTGTAATAGAACGTAGCAGCATCGCCACCAATTAAACCATTTTCAGCAGCTTCTGCCATTAAAAATTGTAATTCGGCATACGACATAAAGTAAGCAGGAGCAGATGCTTCCAAATAAGCAGCACCAATAGGAGAAACCGTATTTACATTATAAGTAGGGTTAGGTACATCAGTATAGCCAGAAGGCTTACCGAAGTATTCGCCAGTTGTGTTTGGTTGTGCATAAACGGCTAAACGAGGATCGGCTAATTCTGTTAAACGATCAACAAGTACCGAATTTACTCTCCATTCTGCTCTGTTACCATTTACAACCGTTTCATAAATAGGGTTTGCATTAGGTACAGCTTCTAAGTAAGTAAGTTTTGCTTCATCTGCATTAGAAGTAAAAACAGCACGATTGTTTGCAATTTCTTGTAAATCGGCAGAAACATCTCTTTTGCTAGAAATTCTCATTAAGCAACGGAATTTCAATGAATTGGCAAATTTTTGCCATCCGCTTACATCGCCATTATACAATAAATCTGAACTAGTAAGTAGTTCACCTCCACCTTGACTTAACAATGTATTCGCTTCATCTAATAAAGCTAAAATACCATCATATACATCAGATTGAGCATCGTATTTAGGTTGGAAAATGCCTTCTTCTGCTTTAATTGCTTCAGAAAAAGGAATATCGCCATACATGTCTGTTAGTAAAGAGTATGCATAAGCTTGCATGATAATTCCAACAGCTTGAGTTGCTGAATTTTCTTCTTCAATAGCATTTTTAATTATGCTGTTACCATCCGAAATAACATCTTCATATAATGTTTTCCAGATAGCTTCCATGATTGATTCACGAGGTATATAACGGGCCTCGTCGTTGTATTGTACTTTTGCAAATTGTTGTGACCAACAGGCACCCATATCGCCACCAACAAAAGTGCTGTATAAAATATTTCCAGTATTTCTAACCACATCTGCCACTAAAAGCCCCGAAGGTACGGCAATTGGGTCGTTCGGATTGGTGTTTAATTCTTCAAAACCTTGATCGCAGCTTGTCGTAATACCAAATCCTAATACTAATAATAATAATAATTGTATTTTCTTCATAATATTATCAGTGTATAAAATGTTTAAAATTTCAAATTAAGGTTAACACCTAAGCTGCGTACAGAAGGTAATTGACCAAATTCTTGTCCTTGTTCGCCATTATCATTGCTAAATGCAGATTCTGGATCGATGTGTGGAGCGTTTCTGTGTAAAACCGCTAAGTTTCTACCTACAAACGAAAGGCTTGCTTTTTGGAAGAAAGTACGGTTAATTAAGTTTTGAGGTAAATCGAAACCTACCATTACTTGACGTAATTTCACGAAAGAAGCATCAAATACAGAACCTTCGGCAACAGAGTTAGAGTAAGCACGTTTGTTGTATGTTTCGCTAGCAACTACTACATCGTTCGCTACATAAACTGGCTCGTCGGCAGTACCAATATTTTTAACACCATCACCAACAATACCCGTTTCTCTACCTAATAAAGTTTCAGATAAGATACCTGCGTAACGTCCCCAAGTAGTACTCATACTATAAATATCGCCACCTCGTTTTGCATCAATAATGGCATTAATTACCACGCCTTTTAAGTTCGCATCTAAAGTAACACCAGCCGTCCAATCAGGTTGAATATCTCCTAATACTTTGTATTCTGTATCAATTACTGGCAAACCATCTTCATGGATAATGTTGCCATCATTGTCTCTTAAATAACCAGGGCCAAATAATACACCGTAAGGCATACCTTCACGTGCTTGTAAGTCCACGTTCCACTGACCACCTAAAGTAAGGGCATCCAAACCACCTAAAGAAACAACTTCGTTATTGTTTTTAGCGAAGTTAACACCAATATCTAAGGTGAAATCTCGTGTTTTAACTAAAGTTGTACCTAATAACAATTCAATACCCGTGTTTCTCATTTCTCCAAGATTCTGTAATGCAGTAATGTATCCAGAAGCACCAGAAACCTCTACAGGCACGATTAAGTCGTAGCTATTTTGGTTGTAGTAAGTAAAGTCAACACGTAATTTGTTATGGAATAAACGTGTGTCTAAACCAAACTCAATACCATCAGTTGTTTCAGAGATAAGGTTTGGATTGTTTAATTGATCAGGGTTGTAAGGTAATAATACATTACCCCATGCTTCGTCTCTAAACTGGTAAGCTTGTTGTAAGCTATACGGATCTAAAGCACCAACACTACCTACTTTTGCCCATCCACCTCTAACTTTTAAGAAAGATAAAATAGGAGAGTTGATTTGGAATAAATCAGTAACAACCGCACTTAAACTAACAGAAGGGTAGAAGAAAGAATTATTTTCGGTAGGTAATACACTTGCCCAGTCATTTCTACCAGAAAAATCTAAGTAAACAGCATTTTTAAAGCCTATTTGACCAAAAAACAATATACTATTAATAGCACTTTCTTGTAAAAGGTTATTTAAGATTGGAGAAGCACCTGATTTTACATTAGCTAATGTATATACACCAGGAAGCTCTAATTGTGAAGCCTCACCAGTTAATCTAGTGTAAGAACGGTTCATGCGGTTACCACCAACATTTAAGCTAAGATCTAAGTCTTCGGTAAGATCTTTAGTGAAGCTTAAAATACCTTGCGTGTTCACCTCAGAGAAGTTTCTAGACACTTGACGGAAGAAACCATCTTGATACTCATTGCTACCAATTGCTTTTCTTTCTGTTGTTACCGAACTCCAAGTATCCGTACCTGTAAGTACATTAACACTAAACATATCATTGATTTTGTATGTTAAGTTAATGTTACCCAAAAGTCTGTTCTTACTTAATTGGTTCAAGTTGTTGTCTAGTGTCCAATAAGGATTGTTTTGGTACTGTGTATTCCAGTTAAGCGGCGTACCAGCAGCAGGTGTGCTAGGATCGGCTAAAGGAAGG
>JAHDBT010000369.1 GCA_020630215.1 Bacteroidota bacterium | reverse complement strand
CTTAATAGCTAATGGATATAAAAATGTAAAATTGTCGGGACCTGCTTTGGCAAAAGCAAATAAAGATTTTGCTGAATCAGCCTTAAAAAAAGGAGCTACTACTATTACCGAATCGCTACTTAGCATGACCAAAGAGCCAGATGGCGACGACCCTTTAACAATAGCAATCCCTAAAATATTAATTAATTCTTTTTTTAAAATGACTTCTCCTTCTTATTGGGTAAATGATGTATTGGCTAAAGCAGTAACAGGAGAAACAATGGACCAAGCACATCGTCGAATAAAAAAAGACCAAAGGCGAATGATTGAACAGCTAAGAACACAACGTAAAAAAATGTTGGAAGAAGTGGAAAGTGAAATGAAAAAAGCAACAGCAGATTATTCCAAAGTACGCCGTTTGCAAACTAATATAAAATAATACTATGTCAAAACCAGCAGCAAGAGTAGGAGATATGCACCTCTGCCCAATGACCACAGGAGTTGTACCGCACGTAGGCGGACCTATTACACTAGGTTCCCCAAATGTACTAATCGGTAATATGATGGCCGCAACCGTAGGCAGCATCTGTACCTGCACCGGCCCGCCCGATAGTATTGTAATGGGTTCTGGAACCGTACTCATCAATAACAAACCCGCCGCACGTATGGGCGATAGTACCGCACACGGTGGGTCTATTATAATTGGTTTGCCAACGGTTTTAATTGGAGGATAAAAACGATTTCAAAATTTCTTAACATAGTTTAATTTAATTAAT
Organism: Bacteroidota bacterium; assembly: GCA_020630215.1. Classification (GTDB taxonomy): domain Bacteria; phylum Bacteroidota; class Bacteroidia; order Chitinophagales; family UBA2359; genus JAHDBT01. Next base: position 6,628 of record JAHDBT010000369.1, on the reverse strand, counting down.
TTTTAATGTGCCGCCATTTAAAAATAGGGGAGAGCTATGGATTGTTAAATACTATTTTTAAATAGTAAATTTATACATAATAATAATCAAATTTAAAAAAAATAACAAAATGCCTAATGTAGAATATTGGTACAACGATAGTTTTACTGCCCAAAGCTCCTTAAAACGTGCTTTAGGACAGTACGCCACTAAAAACGAATATTTATATATTGGTTTAACCCAACAAGAACCCAAAGAACGCTTTAGACAACATCAAGCAAAATGGCATGAAGGAAGTAAATGGGATAGAATGATTGTGATTTATAAAGCTCGAAGTTTTGAATTGATGTGTAGAATGGAAGATGACCTCATTAACTATGCAGAAGCTCAAGTAAAAAAGGGAACGTATAAATGTACGCTACTTAACGATAAAGCTTCGCAAGCTCCTTTTCGTTCGCCAAATCCAGATGGATATTGGGTTTACTGTTTAGTACAGAAAAAATAGTTGCTATTAAAAAACAATAAGCCATAAAACCAATTTAAAAACAAAACCCCCAAGGGTAATATAATCCCTAAAACAATGACAACATTAACACTAACAAATACGCAAGCAAGCCAACAAGCAATCACCATTGCCAAAGCCCTTGCAAAAGAATATTTCCATCCCCAATATGGCGCAGCACATTTGCTAAAAGCTTTACTGCACAACGATATTGGACTCGCTTCGCAAATAGCAGCAATGGGTAAAGATATTTACTATCTCCGAGAATGGGCCGACATCAGATTAGAATCCTACTACAAAGCATCACAAATCAATGATGCTATTCCTCCCGACGAGCAGGTGCAAGCCGTTTTTGAAGTGGCAGATATGGTGCGCTTAAAATTGGGAGAAGAATTAGTGTCGCCTATCGCACTACTAATTGCCCTTTGTCGGCCTAATATTGCCTTCTCACCAGAGCAGCTTAAAACCTTGCCCATTACCGAAGAAGAATTACTACTGCCTTTTGTCAATCAAAAACAACAGCACATAACAGGCGGCAATGATGGCGCAAGTGCAAGCAGTACTAACTCTTCTACAACACAAAATGGGGCTAGTAGTGCCAACTATTTAAGCAAATTTTGTATTGATAAAACCGCCTTAGCCAAAGAAGGAAAACTCGATCCCATTGTAGGGAGAGATAAAGAAGTGCGTCAAATTGCCGAAATTTTAGGACGTAGAACCAAACCCAATGTTATTGCCGTTGGCGAGCCAGGCGTAGGAAAAACAGCTTTGATTGATGGCTTTGCCCAAAACATTATTAACGGAAATGTACCTAAACGTTTGCAAAATGCCTTATTGCTAGAGTTAGATGTAGGCTGTTTAATTGCAGGCGCATCCTACAAAGGAGAAGTAGAAGACCGACTTAAAAAAATTATTGCCGCCGTTAAACAGCACGAAAAAGCCATTTTATTTGTAGACGAAATTCACATTTTATTAGATCCAGCGGCCGCAATAGGAGCAGGGGTAGCCAACTTATTAAAACCAGAATTAGCTCGTGGTGAAATTACTCTCATCGGAGCAACAACCAACGACGAATACCGAAAATTTATTGAAGCCGACGAAGCCTTTAACCGCCGCTTTGAACTACTCCGCATTGCCGAACCCGACACAGAAACCGCCATTTTAATGATGGAAACCCTAGTGCCTTATTACGAAGAACATCACGAATTAAAAGTCGATGCTACTGCTATTACAGCAGCCGTGCAACTAGCCAAACGCTATATAAAAGAACGCCGCCTGCCCGACGCTGCCATTGATTTAATGGACCGAACCATGGCCGTAGTACGCATGAGTAATGAAACGTCGGCAGATACGATTGAGCTTTTAGAAGAAAAATTAAAAAAAATACAGGAAGGTCGGGAAAAAGAAACGACTAAGGAGTCTCTATTACGAAAGCAGCAATACTTCTACCAAACAATGCAACATCAAATAAGCCATATACTTTGGCAGCAATTAAATGATGATACCGCAGTAGAAAAAATAACCAACGAAGCAAAACTACACACGCATTTAACAAACACCCTCCTAGCACTAAAAGAACTAACCTTAGCAACAAAAGAAAATATTAACGCCCAAGATATAGCAGCCGTTGTAGCCCATAAAACAGGCATTCCATTAGGAAAAATTCAGTCACAAGAACAAGAAAAACTACTGGCAATGGAAACGATTTTACAAGAACGGGTAGTAGGACAAAATCAAGCCCTTAAAGCATTGTCCGATGCCATTCTCGAATCTCGTTCTGGATTAACAAAAGCCAATCAGCCCATCGGTTCTTTCTTTTTACTCGGACCAACAGGCACTGGAAAAACAGAATTAGCCAAAGCAATTGCCGACTTCCTTTTTAACGACGAACGAGCATTAATTAGATTCGATATGTCGGAATTTAAAGAAGAACACTCGGCAGCTTTATTGTACGGCGCACCTCCTGGATATATTGGTTATAAAGAAGGCGGTTTACTCGTAAATAAAATTCGACAACAGCCTTATTCCGTTGTATTATTCGATGAAATAGAAAAAGCCCATCCTTCCGTTTTTGATATTTTTCTTCAAATTTTAGACGAAGGAAAACTAAGCGACAAACTAGGAAAAGAAGGTGATTTCTCGAATGCAATTATCTTATTTACTTCCAACATTGGCAGCGATTGGCTAGTAGAACAATACAAGCAAAAAAAGATCCCTAAAAGCAACGACATGATGCATATTATGGGCAAATATTTCCGCCCAGAGTTTTTAGGACGACTAACAGAAATTGTGCCTTTTAAACCAATCTCAGAAGAGGTAATTGTAAAAATATTTGATATACAATTACAAAGCCTAATTACCGCCTTACAAAAACAAGGCATCGAATTTTCGATTACCAATAAAGCCAAACAACACCTAGCAAATGCAGGCTTTACACCCAAGTTTGGCGCACGTCCATTAAAAGCCATTATCCGTAATGAACTGCGCCGACCTATTTCTAAAAAAATAATTGCTGGCGAATTAGTAAAAGGCAATAAAATAACTGCTAAACTAAATAATAAGCAAGCTTTGATTTGGAAAATTGAGTAAGTAGTAACTATATGCAATAGCTAATTAATTCCTAGAATTTATTAAAAAAAACTGCTATGCTTACATGGCTAAAAAAACTAAGCAATTTTTTTAAACAAAAATACCAAAGGCTTTTCCTAAAAGAAGAGGAAGCGCCTTTACAAAAAGAACAAATAACAACAATTAATTCATCCAATAAAAACACCATCATTATGGCAAAACCAAAAATAGCAGGTCACGATAGAGGAGGACCAGATGCAAACGAAGCAATTGCGGAAATATCGCAAAACCGCACCTTATTTACAGGCGTACAATTAACCAAAAACCCAGAAATAAGCCCTCGAATTGTAAAGGGTAAAACCAATATTAACCAAGTGTTTGAGGAATACCAGCCATCGGTAGAAGTGCAATTTCAAAACGAAGAAGGCGCACCTGTTGACGAAAAATTAAACTTTAAAAACCTCGGCGATTTTGTACCCAAAGGCATAGAAGCACAAAGCCCCTTTTTGCAAGATTTACGCTCGCAAGAAAAAGACTATGAGCAGTTTATTAAGCAATTAAAAAACAACAGCATCCTACAAAAAGTAATGGCAAACCCCGAAGCAAAAGCAGCCTATTTAGCAACACTACAAGCCCTAATAGAAGAAATTGGAGAATAGCCACACCTATTGAAATCCCGTAGGGATGACCGACAGGTAGCCCTAGAATTTATTCTAGGTTAAAACAAGGCATCCAAACCAAAATCCCGTAGGGAGATGACCGACATTGTAGCCCATGAATTCATTCATGGGATTGGAAAAAAAAATTCTAAACCAATAAAAAATCATATAAATTATGTCTGAACAACAATCCGACATTCAAATAAACGAACAAGTTAAAACCGAGCAGCAGCAACCTAAACAGGAAGCCCTCGCACAATTACAAAACAACCTCAAAACATTACAAGCCTTTGGTGGTTTCGATATTATTGCAACAACAGTAGAAGGAGCCAAAAGCATGAAACCGGGTAGTGCTAGAAAAACAATTTTTCTAACAGAAAAAGCCAAACAAAAAGCCGAATTAAAAAAACGCTTAGAGTTATGGCACCAACTATTAAGCGGTTCGGAAGAGGTATTAGAAATGATGGGTACGGCTAAACAAAAAGCAGTAAGTGCCAGTCAGTTACTCAAAAAAAACCTTAAAACGGCAGTAGACGAAGTAAAAGACTTAGAAAAAGCTTACCGAACAATTGCCCTGTTTTACAAAAACACCGAAAGCGATAAAATTAAAAACATCTCCATCATTAACGCCAATTTAGAACAAATTAAAGACAATGACGACGAGCGTTTTTACAAAGCAATTGCCGAAGAATTAGACAATAATTACAACCGCTTAGATTTAAGTAGAAATTATTCTTTAATGGTAATTCCAGGCTATTTAGGTTCTAATGCCAATGTAGCAAAATGGGCAAAAATAGCACACAAAAACAGAGCCATGCTAGTAACCGATTACCGAGAACTAGAAAAACCAGACGATGTGATGGAAATGTTTGAAGAAGAAAATTTAGCAAGCGGCGATGGATTTCGTTCTAGCGTAGTAATGGCGTGTAATTGGCTAGTAGGCCGCCCTCGTTACGACGAGCTTGGAGAAAAAGAAGAACTATTTGTTGCTCCATCGGCAGCCTTAGCAGGACGTATGTATTATGAAGACGAACGCAGTAAATTTACCATTGCACAAGTACGAGCAGGTAATAAATACGGCGCATTTAACGAAGTAGAAGGCGTGCGTTTCGACCTAAAAAAATCGGAATTAGCCAACCTCGAAAACATGGGCTTAGTACCTGTTATTAATGAGTTTGGTAAGATAATGGCCTTTTCTGGTAAAACCCTTTTTAATGGCGACAATAAAGGACTACAAACCTACTCCGTAGTACGAGTATACGATTGGATAACCAAGGTACTCCTACACTTTTTAAACAAACGAACCTTCGAAAATATTGATACCAAAACCTTAAAAAACATCCGAAGCCAGATAAGCAAATTTTTGGATGATATTAAAGGACCAGGAAGATTAGTAGCCGATTGGAGTATCCTAAAACTAGCCAAAGACCCAAACGACCCTACACAAATATTAATTGATATTGACCTAACACCGTTTTTCCCAGCAAGAGTTTACTCCCTACAATTATACGGCACAAAAGGTGATGGCTCAGAAGCATTAGCCTTTAAAGAACGAGAATTAGAAGGATAGATTAAAACAGTTTAGCAACAATTAATTAACTAACCATTCCTTACAATATCAATATGGATAACAAAGACCGTCCATTATTTAATTTTACTTATAAAATAGAAAGAAGAACGGATTATTTAGGCGGCAACAATGCGCCAATTACCAAAGCCTTTTTATTACTAAGGATTAATTACAGGAATAAAAACTTATCGTTTAAATGGACACTCGATACGGGCGCACTTAAACGGGGCAGCATTCAATTTTGCAAAAAAGCCAATGCACATCCTCCCGAATTAGGATACCTTAATGAGGAAAAAGTGCTATTTATTCCGATAAAAATTACGCAGCATATTTACCAAGTTTTAATGAAAGAAGTAAATCCAAATTACCTTTTAAAAAACAGTAAATATCCAATTCAGCTACAGTTGCATCAGCAAGATCTTAACGATTTACAAGCACTCGAAATTAATTTAGAAACGCAAGAAGAATTTTATTTCTTAACCGCTAAATCTTATTTCGATAATAAAATTATTGCGAAAGAAAATTATTTAATCGCTAGTGTAATTGATGGATTAATTCAACTAATTACCCAACAATTAAAAGCACTAGCAATACTTAATTTAAATGCAGAAACCATTAGCGAGCAACGTAAAAAATTACTGCAATTTTTAGACGATAATACCGGCAATCAAGCCCTATTAAAAAAGTTTTCAATTTTACGGTTTAAAACAGATAATAAGTCTATTAATAAAATAAAAATAGATTTAATGTTAATGCCAAACGTAGAAAAAAAAGCTTTTTGGATACAATTAGAAGCGAGTATTAATAAACAAACGCAACAAATAACTTGGGATAAGAAATACCAAGAAATGAACCCAACAACACAACAAGAACACGTTTATATTTATCATTAATTAATTTTTTAACACTTAAACTTTAAACAAATGTCATTTAAAGCACGATTAGACGTAGAAGGACAAGATTTACGAGTATTACACTGTAACTACTCCTTACAACGAGACACCGATTTTACAGGCCGCCCATCATCTGATGTACGCGGAGGAACGATTCACTTTGAAGTAGAATCAACAGACAGTTCCATGTTTTTTGAATGGATGACCGACCCTTACGCAATGAAAAGCGGAAAATTTACTTTTTACAAACGCGACGAAGAATCCAAAATGAAAGAATTGGAATTTGAAGATGCCTACTTAGTAAGCTACTCCGAATCTGTTGATGCAATTGGCGACAACCCTATGGTAGAAAGCCTAGTTGTTTCTGCTAAAAAAATCAAATTAGGCGGCGGCGAACATGAGAATGATTGGCCAAAATAAGCCATAATAGCACTAATTGAATAGTTAAGACGACTTT
>JAHDBT010000368.1:6097-7394 GCA_020630215.1 Bacteroidota bacterium | reverse complement strand
GTGAGTTATGGAAAACTCATGATGTGGTACTTTTTAGTATCAGATGCATTCACCTTTTCAGCCTTACTAATTACTTATGGTACCATACGTTTCAGCAGCCCTTCTTGGGCCGACCCGAATGAAGTATTTAACGCCATGCCTTTTTTACCTGGCGTAGAAGCGCCATTAGGCTTTGTAAGTATCATGACCTTTATTCTTATTTTGAGTAGTGTATTCGTAGTACGTGCAGTACAGGAAGGACACATGATGAATAAGAAAGGCGTAGTCATGTGGATGGTAGGAGGAATTATAGGCGGTGCGGCATTCTTAGGCTGTCAGGCATGGGAGTGGCATCACTTATTAACAGGTGCAAGTCACGGTCATGGTATGACCATCAATTGCAACACCTTTGGTGCGCCTATCTCATTTGGACAACTGTTTTTTGTTATTACAGGTTTCCATGGTTTTCATGTACTTAGTGGGGTAGTGTTTAACATTATCGTTACGATACAAGCAGCAATGGGCGTTTTTGAACGCAGAGGACATTACGAGATGATTGAAAAAATAGGCTTGTATTGGCACTTTGTAGATTTAGTTTGGGTATTTGTATTCCTAGCATTTTACCTACTTTAAATGGTTAAATGGCTGTATTGTTAAATTGTTAAATGGCTGGTTAAATCTTAATAAAACAGCCAAACAAAAAGCAATTGAACAGTAAAACAGTTGAGCCATAAACAATCAAACAATTTAACAATTAAATTAATAAAGCGATGGCACACGATTTAAGTGTAGAAGCTTACGAAAAGCAAGTGAGTTCTGTATGGAAAGCAACCGCATGGTTATCTATAATTACCATTGTAGAAGTTGTAGCAGCCTTATTGTGGATTTGGGTATTTTTTCCTGATGGCGGCGGACCTCGTATGTTGCTAAATATCTTTTTTATTTTGGCGAGTTTGCTAAAAGCTTTCTTTATTGTAGGAGAGTTTATGCACGTTCGTTACGAAACCCGTGCATTGGCTTTAACCATTTTGGTGCCAACTGTTTTCCTAATCTGGTTTATTATTGCCTTTTTATGGGAAGGCGCAGAGTGGGAAAAAAATCGTGTAAGAGCTAAAGCAAGCATGGAATTACCCGAAGCGGTACATCACGGACATGGGCACGATCATAAAGATGGGCATGGACACGACCATAAACACAAACATGGTAAAGATGATGGTCATGGGCATAAACATGGTGGTGGCCACTAGTTGAAATAGGCTCAACAATATTAAAAAATAAACGCTATTGGCAGGGAACTGTTGGTAGCGTTTTTTTTGTG
>JAHDBT010000368.1:4798-5997 GCA_020630215.1 Bacteroidota bacterium | reverse complement strand
AAAAATTAGCATAACTCCGTAAAATAGATTACTTTAGTAAAAAAACATACAAAATGGTTAGTGGTTCACATAAAGAATTAGTTCAAAGTATACTATCTCTTCCTAATGCTCCAATTATTTTAAATGAGGTAAGGGATAGACTGGCCGAAGAAAAAAAGAAAAGAGAAAAATTTTATAATGATATAACAGAATACGAAAAAGCAGAATTCATCAATGGAGAAATTATCATTCATTCGCCTGTTAAAAAAGAACATAATGATGTGTCGGGAGGATTGTATCAATTAATCAGTGCTTATGTAAAGAAGCATAAACTAGGATATGTAGGCTATGAAAAAATTATGATTTCTTTATCAAGAAATGACTATGAACCAGATTTGTGTTATTTTAATAAGAGCAAATCTGCTGCCTTTAAAAAAGGACAAAGCTTATTTCCTGCTCCCGACTTAATCGTAGAAGTATTATCAAAAGGAACAGCTAGTAATGATAGAGGGATTAAATTTAAGGATTATCAAGCACATGGTGTTTTAGAATATTGGATGATAGATCCCGTTAAGGAGATTATTGAGCAGTTTAGGCTGAATAAAAAAGGAGAATATGAACTAGTATTAAAAGCTAGTAGCGGAGAAATAGTTAGCAAAGCAATTAAAGGATTCAAAATTCCAATAGCAGCTATGTTTGATGAAGATACTAATTTAGAAGTATTAATGGCGATTTTAACCAGTAAATAAAGGGATGGAGCTTGTTCTTCCGCTTGTACGATATTAAACAATACGACCACTTATGAAAATAAAAAAACTAAAACTATACACTAATAAACTATCCTTAGAAAAGGAATTTTACACCAAGACTTTAGGCTTCGATTTAATTAAAGAAGGAGCAGACTTTTTTACCATAAAAGTAGGCTGGAGCGAATTCTCTTTCTATCAATCTAACAAGCCCCACATTTACCATTACTGCTTTTTAATCCCCTCCAATAAGCTAACAGAAGCACTTGCTTGGATGCAAGAAAGAGTAACAATAATAGAGGTGGAAAAAGGGCAACAAATCGCACACTTCGAAACTTGGAATGCCCACTCGTTTTACTTCTACGATGCTAGTGGTAATATTGCGGAGTTTATTGTTCGATACGATTTGAAAAATGAAAGTGATGCCGCATTTGACATTTCGCAGGTGCTTTGTGTAAATGAGATTGGAATGCC
>JAHDBT010000368.1:0-4698 GCA_020630215.1 Bacteroidota bacterium | reverse complement strand
ACAAAAGCTGCCCAATAATAAGGATTGGCTTTTTGTTGCATCACTGTTTTTTGTGCATTTTGTAAAGCTTGGTCTTTTGTTTGTCCAGCTTTTAGATTAGCATACAAATTTTTCATTAATTCGCTTGTTGCCTCATCGTTTACGCTCCAAAGACTCGAAACAACACTTGGGCAGCCTGCATACATAAAGCCTCTTGCAAGGCTCATAATACCTTCGCCACGCACTATTTTTCCAGTAGCAGTTTGGCAGGCACTTAATACCGCAAGCTCGGCAGTAAGTGGCAAATTGTAAATTTCGTAAATGTGCATCATCGAGTCGGCAAAGGCAATTTCGCTTTGCATAGGCAGGCTATCGTTCACAAAGGCATGAGACGAAAGATGTAAAATTTTTGCTTCACCCGCTTTTTCTACAAACCGTTTTTTGGTCGCTTCGCCTTCTAAATATAATAGACCATTTAAAAGACTATCAATAAACAATACTTCGGCATGGCTAAACCTTAAATCTTCGAGTTTTTTAGGAGGATTAACATTACTATTTAGATTGGCGAAAGTGATAGGTGCAAAACCTAAAAGTCCATATTTTTGGGTTAGTATTTTTTCTTTATCCTGTGTTTGTTCTTTCAGTAATAAGGCAGCCGAATAGTGATAATTTATGGAGAAATTATTGATTACAAATAAGCTTAAATCATACTCTGTATTTTTTAAATAATTACCGCTAGGTATTTTTTTTGTTAAGGCAGCAAAAGGCACATACAGCAAGTGAGCATCTGGAACAATAATCAAATTTTTTGTTTCGGGAATATGCGACAAAGATTTTGCTAACAATTTTTCGTAAAAATAACTAGATAGCTGGTAAAACTGCTCATAATTTTCTTGGCTATTATCGGCTGCTTCGTTTAAAACTTGGCGAAAGGTATTGATTTTTCCCTCAAAATCAGTTGTTTTTTTGATGGCATCTACGAAAATATCGTTGGCGGTTAAGGTGAAAATATAGATGCTACTATCGCCAACAAAATATTCTATCAAAGCTTTTTGCTCTTCTGACTGCTCCAATAAATTTTTTTGAATTGCTTTTGTAGCAATACTTTTTATACCATATTTTGTACGATGATATTGCGGGAAATTGTTTTTCAAAAGCCGTTTCAGTTTTTCTGATTTTCGTTGTGCTTCAAACAATTTAGCTTCATAATTTTGAAGTTTTGCGGTATCTTTTGGGGCTTTGTTTTGCGCTACAAAAATCTTTCTTTTATAAAAGGTAATGTTTTTTTTCGTTTCATATTCTTGTATTATCAAACTATCTGGCAGTAATTTTTTTGCTTTTCTGCCGTGTGTTGCTTCTAGTAAAACAATGGCTTTTCCTTTTTCTGAAAACTCAAAAGCTAATTCAAACTCCTTGTTCGTTATAGCAGCTTCAATAGCATTTTCGTAAATAGGTAAGGCCTTTTCAGCTAAGGAAAATTTCGATTCTTCGGCAAAATAGCTGATGCGTATGGTATCTATAAGGGCGGCGGCTAGTTGATAGGTGTTGAGGGCAGCTTCAATGTCTTTTTGTGCTTTTGTTTGGTGGTGTTTGGCTTGTAAAATTTGGGCTTTTCGGTGCAAGGCAAGCAATAAACTAATTTTATCTTGTGCTTTTAGTGTTTTCGGGTTTTTATAAAAATCAGTAGTGTCTACAAAGGACGGTTCAAGAATAGTTATGGATTTTTGGTAATTTAGGAGTGCTTTTTCGTAGTTTTTTTGGAGGGAATATGTACGCCCAATTTGTAGGTAAGCTGATGCGGTATAACTATGTTTTTGCCCCCAAAGTTTTATTGTTTCCTGTAGGGCAAGTTGAAAAGTGTCTAAGGCAGCTTGATAGTTGGGTGTAGCTTTATCCCGATATAAGCGGGCAATATTTAGGTAAGTTAGGTCTAAATATGATTTTTGGGCATCTATTTTTTTTGCTTTTTGAAGGTAATAATAAGCAGAGTCATATTGAGCGAGTTTGATATGGTTATTGGCTAAGGAATTGTAGTAATCAGGAATTACGTAAGTGTCGGTATTATTTTTTATAGCAAAATGAAAAAGTTGATTTGCTTTTTGATACTTTTTTTCGCTATGATAAATGCCTGCTAAATGAGCATAAGCATTTTTTAGTCGGTTTGGATTTTTTAAATTTGGCAAAGCTTCATATACCGCTATCGCTTTTTTTTCATACCGCTTTGCCAATTTCTTATCACCTATTTGCTGATAAAAGTTAGCGATATTGTGAAAGGTATTCGCTAACTTTTCCGTTTGGGCATCATATTTTTCCCGCAATTGCAAGGCTTTTTGATAGTATTTTTCGGCTTGCTTGTAGTTCGTTTTTGCGTTAGAAAAAGCGGCGATATTATTGTATACACCGCTCATCAATTCGTGTTCTTCGCCTAAAAAAGGACTGATTTTATCAAAAGTATTTTTTAATGTATCAAGTGCGGGATCGTATTTTTTGGACTTATATAAGCACACAGAAACATATTGCTGGCTTTGTAAATATTCTTCCCAACAATTGTTTTGCCAGTATATTTGTTGTGCTTCGGCAAAAAGTGAAAAAGCAATGCTATCGCATACTCTTTCTAAAGCTTCTTGTTCTAGTTCGTGAGCATGAGCTACTTTTATATAAGTGTTATTTTGAGCAAACAACAAAGTATTTGCCCAAAATAATAGGAGAAATAATATCCCTTTATTGGTGTCCATAGTTTAGTATCAGTTAAAAAAATTAATTCGACATTGATGCCTCGTTATTATTGACTTAAAAACTTTAGCAAGTATTTGCAACGAAGTATAGGCGCAAAAGAACAAGCAGCAATGTCGAATTAATTTTTTTTAAAATACTTATTCTATTTTCACAATTTTAATGCTTTTTACAAAATTAGCACTTTCTAGCGTACAATAATAAATACCTACTTTTAAATTTGAAGTATCATAAGCTATTTTGTAGCTGCCTTGCGTTTTTTCGCCATAAGTTTCTATTACTGCGACTCTTTGTCCAAGTGTATTGTAAATAGAAAGGCCTGCTTTTGTATCGTTTTTCAAATCGTAAACAATATTGGCAATTGTATTGCTAGGGTTTGGATAAATTTTAAAGTCTGCATCGCCAACAGCAATAGGTAACCTATTTTCTTCAGTTCGTTTTTCAGTAAGTCCTATTGTTTCACAATGTCCAATATCTAATAGTGTTCCGTTTTGGCCACTACCATTGTTTGGCGCAATTTCACCATTTGTCATGGTGATGCTTTCGCCAGCTATAATTAGTTTGCTACTACTTAATGTATTACTAGCATTTAGGGTAATTGTATTATCGGCATGAACCATATTGGGCACCATATTGAAATTGTTGTAAGTAATCGTATTTCCTATATTTATCTCACAGCAACCTGCAATAAGTGTTTGTGTATATTCTATTCCTTCAATGTCTGCATCATCTTCACAATCGCTATCATCTGTTATGGCTATTTTTAAAGTATAAACACCTGGTTCGCAAGCATAAAAAGCACATCCTGGTACATTTGTATTACAATCGTTGCAAACGGTACTTGTATCGCCTGCTATACTTTGCCATTTTTCGCCTTCTATTATTGCAATAACACTAGGACGTGATGTTAATGTCCAAATTTCTTGATTACTGCTATTAAAGATAGTTGCTGTCACATCAAAGAATGTTTTGTTACTTAAACCATCTCCACACTCAGCAGCTAATACATCGTAATTTATATCAAAGTAAATGGGTTCTTCTAAGGGCATGCAATCGTAAAATAAAGCTTTTAATCCAGTACGACCACCAGAGTTTCTAGACCCTGTTTGTACAACAACAACATCGCCGTCGTTAGTTGTTTTTGTATTAAAAATAATAATTCGGTAATTCCCTTCAAAATCTTCCTCAATGCCTATTACTTCCAAACCCAGTAAAATCGTACTACCTATATAATCCGTCAAATCAATACTAGCTGTCTCCTCATTTCCAGTACTACTGCCTTGTATAATAGGAATTTCCTCGAAAGTAAGTCCATTATCAGTACTAATCAAAAGTGTTGTTTGACTTGCATTTATAGGGTCATTTATCAGATAATCAATAGATACGATGGGATTGTCAAGGTTTGATAAATCGATAGGACTACTCACAATATTAGCGGTTTCGTTTGTTGCTCCGCTTCCAGCTGTAATATCAACGATATTTGAAACGGTATTTACGGTTACAACACTTGGCCCTATAGAATAACTAGTAACAGGGTTTGCTAAAAAAGAGGGAAAATAGCTTATTTGTAGGTTGTTAATTTGGATAGTGTCATTTGCTTGAAGCTCAAATGGAAAGCTTAAATCAACAACTGCCTGATTAGCCACATAAGAGGTAATATTGATATATGCCGAGCCATTATTATCGCCAAGCATAGAAAATATATTAAAAACAGTACCTCCGATAGTTAAGTCAGCCGTTGTATTCGCAAGGCTGCCCACTATATCATAATCAAAGCTTACATAAACAGAATCGTTAGTGCTTACGTTTGTGAAATCCATATTTGGAATCGTAACATATCCTACGGAAGTGTCAGTTGGTGTGATATGTATAGCATGATTATTGGGAAACACTACGCTACTATCTAGGGAAGCTGGTAGATAGTCGATTAACCATTCGCTATTATCAGGCAATTGAGCGTAGGTAGTAGTCGTATTTTGAAAAAAG
>JAHDBT010000367.1 GCA_020630215.1 Bacteroidota bacterium | reverse complement strand
TTTGTTGGAAATCCCAAGAGGTTTCTCGGGCGTTCCAGTCTTGTTTGGAAATTTGGATACAGCTAGTTATCTCTTCAGGATTTTCACCCACGTATACTGGAAGACTACTCATATCACCAATTTGAATATTTAAAGTAGGATTTATCGCATTAAGTAAAATCTGGGCAACTTTAGAATTTAGAAAAGCATTTACATTTAACAGTAAATCAATATCTTCAGAATGACAAATAGCGGCAGCATCATCAAATAGAAAGCCACCGTAACAAATTCTTGCTGAAAAATCTCCACTTGAAATTTTAGACCAAGTAACAGCTTTTTTGAATGAATATTCCAAGTTTTGGGGTCTAGATCTAAGTTTACCATTTACATCTCTAAAATTCCTTATATCATATCCTTCGTTTTTCCAATTTATTACAAAGTCATTATTCCCATACCATTTTCTCCTAGCACCGCCTTTATTATGGGGAAACCATTTCAGGTTTTCAGTTCTATTAAGGGGATAACAAAAATCTATCTGATTTATTTCAAACCAAAAACGAATAAATCTATTATTATCTGAAGTAGCTAATCCCTTTCTCGTAATAGTTATATCTGATAATAACTGAAATTTTGAAAAAGATTTAATTGCATTTTTACTCAACCAATACCCAATAGGACTACCAGGGATTTTATTAAAGTCTTTTTGGTTGGCAGTATAAGCGATCTGTATTCCATTATCATTATCTATCAGTTCAATTACATTATTTCTACCATCTGTTTCTCTATATTTATCAAAATCAATTTTCACATTAGAATTTTCTTTGGCCTCTAAAAAAACATCCTTGATATCTTCCGGATAAATATGTTGGAAATTTCGTTTGTGTAATTTAAAATATAAGCTATTCATAAATGATTTCTGATTTCTTATAATAAATGCAGTTGATCCCCAATCAACACCAAAAATCCCTCTCCCCATATGTAATAAAGACTCAATCTGTTTTTCCCCAATTAAGAAATAACGAAGCTTCTCAAAAGAAGATAAAAATAGCCAAGAGGGAAGATTAATCATACCCAAAAACCCATTAGGTTTCAACATTGCCAAACCACATTCCATAAAGCAAGCCATTAAATCGGCTTTACTATTAGGGTAGTTTCGTTTTACAAAATCGCTTAGGGTTTTATTCATTTTTGCCCCTCCCATATAAGGCGGATTATCTACAATGCAATGGTATTTTTGGCTAAGGGCTTTTATTTGTTTTAAAACTTTTTGTACTTTTTGATGCGTTTCCTGCAAAAATATATCGCTAGGCGGTAGGGTATTTTTTATAAGCGATACATTGCTGCTTTTAGGTTGTATTAATGCGCCAAAATTAGTGGTATTTTTAAACAGTTCTATATCTTCTAATAAATGTTGGTTGAATACATCTAGTTTTACGGCTTTAAAATAATTTTCTAATTCTTCTTCCTTAAAATGTACATCTTCAAAACATAAAACATTGGGTTGCAATTCTTTTTTAAAAGCTCGTCTGTGGTACTGTCGGGCTTTCATCATTAGGGCAAAACCTGCTAATTGTGCGGCTCGTTTATCTATTTCAAAACCATGTAAATTATGTTTAAAAATTAGTGTTGGTATTTCGCTATTGTTATAGCCTTCTTCTTCATACATTAGGCACAATAGTTCAAAAGCATAAACCAAAATATGTCCGCTACCGCAAGCTTGGTCTAGCAGTTTAATATCTTCTACCCCATTTATTTTTAGCATTGGTGTTGCTGCGGTTTCCCCCTCTCCTGCTGCCTCCTTAGCCGATTCTATATAATAAGGCATTTGTGTTTTTAAGTTGGATTGCGGCTTATTTTGCAGCCACAATTTACCTAGGGTATTTTGTACTAGGTATTGCACAATCCATTTAGGGGTAAACAATTGGGTAGCGGCAGGAATGTCTTCTTTTTTTACTTTTCCTTTGGCGGCAAATACTTCGTCTTTTTTTTCAGAAATATAAAACTGGTACAACCAACCAATAATTTCTACCTCTTGGCAATTGGTTTTACTCATGCCATTTTTAATATCTTCTACAATAGAAAACTCCGAAGTTAAATCGTTAGGTAGTAGCAGTTGTGTGTAGCTATCGAGTTTTTCAAATAAAAAGGGAAATACTTGGTGTAGGTAATTGCAGGCGGCAATCAACAAATTACGGTACACTTCGTTTTGGGGGTTGCTGCTAGGAATGCGTCCATCTAAAATATCGTACAGCAGTTGTTTATTTTTATCATTAATATTTAGTTCGGGCGGAATATTACCTTGTTTAATTTCGGCTAAAATTTCGGGTAGGGTGTGATTATCTTTAGGGCTAACAATACGTAGTCCTATGGGTTGGTAGTCGTTGGCATCCATAAAGCGGAGGGCAACTAGGCGGTTAAACCAAGTATAGGCAACTTGTTCTACAATTTGGGTTTCGCTGCTTTCTGTAATGGCTTTGCGTAGTTTTGCAATGGCCTCGCTTTGTTCTCTTAGTTCGGCAGAGTCGGTATGCAGTACTTGTTGCATACGGGCGGTTACTTGTTCTAGCAGTTTACGGCGTGCTTGTTGGGCAAACTTTTTAAGGGTGTTGGTGTTCATTATTTGTTTGTTCTTATGTTATTATTCTGCAACGAGTAGAAAGTACTTTAGTAGAATGTAAAAAGACTACTCGCTACGCTCATTTTGTATTAATGGATTATCAGATACTAAAAAACTACCGAGCAAATAGCGAAATCGAAGCCGTCTTTCTACCAAAAGCGCAGCGTACACTCTACCTTCTACTACTATTTAGCGAATGCTGAATAGTAACGTTTTAACTACCATTACTTATAAGCTAATGCGGTTATTTTGTTGTATTTGTTTTAGTAGTGCATTTTTAAGCACGGCAATATACGCTTCTACATCGGCTTCGTTAATAAGGGTTGATTTATTAAATGGCACCTCAATTTGCGAACGGTTGATGTATTTCACATCATACTTTTTAGGTTTATTTTCCTCTTCCACGCTAGTAGTAGTAGTTTGTGGCTTTAGTTCTTCCTTGTTTTGGTCTTGTTTATTTTGAGCGTCGTTGCCTGTTGCAGTAGGTAATGGTACTGGGGCTTTTTGGTTCAAAAGATTCATCATTTTATTAAGCACATTGGTAAATATTACACTAGTTGCGTGAGTTTGTTTTTGCCTAATAGCGGCAACCATTTTTTCTTGTTGCAGTTGCTTAACTTCTTGTTGCATTTTTTGAGCTAATGCTTGTTGTTCTTCGGTGTTGAGCTGCTTAAAATCGGCCATACTTTGCAAATCAACTATTTTGTTTTCAACCGCCTTAATAGCTTTGCTTTGTTCTAGTTCAATAAGCAGTGCTACTTTTTTAAGCAGTGCATCTTTAGTCGCTTTGGCCGTTTTCATGGCATTGCCTTTGTAGGGCTTTGGGTTTTCTAGTAGGGCTTGCAGCAAGTTTAGTTCGTTGCCTTGTAAATAGCTTTGGTTGGCTTGTTGTTGTTGTACTGTAGTTTTAACAGCTACATAAATATTTCGTTGTTCGCCATTCATAAACTTTTTAATTGGGTCTAGTAAATCTTCTTTAGCATCAAGCAAGTCGTCTTCAAAATCGGCAGTATTAGTTAAAAGGTAGGTATCTTTTTTGGCAGTCCATTGGCTTAAGTTTGCGGCAAGCGGTTTTAGGGCTTGTACAAAACTAAAACTATTTTGCTGTTGTAATAAACCCTGCACCTCTTGATCCATTTTTTGCAATTCGGCTTTAAAGGCACTCGCAATTTCTTTAGGTTCGTTATAAGCGCAAGGATGGTCGAAGGCCTCTTTGTATATTGCTCGTAATTTTTTTACTTGATTGGCATCAATTTCTACAAATAAATTTACATGTATGGTATTATGTAAACGCGTATTAAGCAATGCGTCTAAAAAAGCTTCTGCACCTAACTCATTTGAGTTGTGTTTGGCTTCTATTTTTGCTTTTTGGTACAATTGTGCTACCATATATAAAATAGCAGTATCGTACCATCCATAAGGTCGTTTTTTAAAATGCTCTTTTAAATCGTTTAAGCTGGTTCGGCTCGATTGTCTTTTTCGGCGTTGAATATATGTTACCATTTCCGTTTCTGCTTCCGATAAGTTAATGTTGGCATTTTTCAATAAATCGTTGGATTTATTGCGTAGAGCATTGGTTATACTTTTATCGCTAAACACCGCATTTCCAATCATGCGCATGTTGGGGTAAACGGCTTTAATTAACAGCTGAAAAGCTTGTATAATATGCGTTTTTCCATCGCTTGTAGCAGTCGCATCAAGCAAGCTGCCATTAATATAAATATTTGATTGAGCTAGTAGGTTATTAGCCTGTATTACAAGGTTGGTTTTACGTTCTTCGTTTTGGTGGGCTTTATCTTGTAAAATACGTTCTACATCAGAAGAGTTACTAGCCGAACGTTTTTGTTTAATGTATTTTTTTGTTTGCAAATACAAATTTATATCTTTAACAAACAAGGTATTTCTAGGCAGGCGTACACACATTATGGAACCGCCCATTGATTTTGCACTGATTAAGCCAGCGTCCTCATAATTAGTATATAAAGAAGTAAACAAGGCAATTTTCAGTTCTTTATCTTTGCCACGGGCAACATCATCAATAATTGTTGCAAACTCATAGTCTTGTTTATTCTCGGCAAAGCGAATTTTTTTGTCTTTAATACATCTATCAAAACACACCTCTTTAATGAGGTCTATTTTATCTTGTTCTTCAATATCCGTTTCTTTAATTTCTTGTTCAATATCTTTTTCGGCATTGGTTAAAAACTCATATAATTCGCCATTTCGTTGAATATAACTTTGATTTTCTAGAATGTTAAGGGCAGTATCAATCGCTTTTTCATGTTCTTTTAAATTGGTATTTACATCGTTAATAAGCAGTACCGAAATATTTCGTTTAGTTGTTTTAAAGCTGTTGTAATATTTTACGAGAAATAAAGCTTTTAATACTTTAATAGCAAAAGGATAGTCTAAGTTTCGTTCGGCTAAAATAATGGTATTTTGAATTTCGCCACGTAGTTCGTTGCGTATTCCCTCAAACATTTGGTCGAAACTAACTAGGGTATTTTGGTCTTTATTTTTTATATGTTTAACTACTTGCTGAAAAACGCCTAGCATAGAACGTTCGCCAACGGAGGCATGTTTACCTGTAAAAGCATTGTGGGTAGATAAAGCGATACGGGTTTCTTTAAACAAATCGAACTGATAAGGAACAAAGGGAAATTTTTTGATAAAATCTTTAGGGTCTTTATAGGATTTAAATCGCACCCCAACATCCGAAAAAGAAAGCAGGGTATGTAGTTTATTTTCTTCTGTTTCCCATGTTTTGCCTAGTAGTTTTTGGGCCTTTTCGTTTTTATCCAACAATCGTTTTTCAATTACTTCATCAATATTAGCAGAGGTAAGCGAAACCCTAATATTAAAACGTGCTTGAATTCTGGAAAAGTCATTGCGTTGTTTTTTGTTCATATCTCCTACAATACTTTCAATATCTTCTTGGGAGGTAACAAAAATCCAGGATTGTCCATTCGTAACAGTTGCCAAGGTTTCGGCAATAGTTTGTAGGTTTAACATTAGTTTGGTATTGTCGCTAATGTATTGGCCGACTTCATCTACAAAAAAGTTAAGTTTAAAAGTTTTAGGTTTCGAGTCAATATATTTTTTTACTCTTTTACAAAAATCAATAATAGATTGTTGTTGTTTGTCCTCTAGTGTATCAAGTATAAATTCATATTTTTCGGGGTCGGCATTATTAAGCGTTCCAAGAACGGCTGCAATTGCATCAGTTACAGCAGGGTCAAAATATTCTCTCCTAGCATTTTTCCAGTCTTTACCTAGTTGTTTTTGAAAAGCGGTTTTAAAATCTTCGTATTGCTTTTGTTCATCTAGCCACATTTCAAATTCTGCAACATGTTGTTGTTGTCCATAATATCCTAGGTGATCGAAAAACATTTTATAAAAAACGGATAGTACCGCATTTGCATCCGTTTTAGAAGTAATCATTGATTGTTGATCGATATTAAACAATACCGATTCGGAGGGAATTTGGCAAGCCTTTAAAATATCTCCTTTTAGAATTTCATCACCCTCCACTTTTTCCGCAAACACTTCTCCGCAATGATAGCCATCGTGTGCTTTGTTTTCAAAAACATAAGATAAGATTTTGAGTAGGTGCGATTTACCACTTCCAAAAAAGCCAGCAATCCAAACACCATTTACGCCGTGGTAATTGTTATAGGAATCGAATAAAGATCGTATTTTTTTGGCTACTTCTTTAGTAATTACATATTCTGCTACTTCATCAGAAATATTATTTTTTTCATCGGCTTTAATTACCGTTTCAATATTTCTATCAATGGGCTTAATAAAATAGTCTTGAATTTTCATTTTGTTTGATTTGGATAGTCTGCTATGGGATTGGGGGACTTAGCTATCGGCAACTTTTATTGAATAAATATCATAGGCACGATAATAGTTATCGTCTTTTAATCGTCCAAAAAGTTGTAAAGAGTTTCCATCATATTCCCCAGGAAAAAAAGTAACCGTAGGCGCATTAACGGCAATGCTTTGTAGGTTATTTAAGATGGTATGTGAGCGAATAAAAGGAAAAACAGCTCCTACTCCAGTTAAAAAATACACTTGTGCTTTGCTTTGTTCAATTTGTTGAGCAATGGCAGGCATTAACACTTCATGCACATTTAAAACCGATTGTAAAGCTTTTAAAAATCGACTTTTTCCTTGTTGCTGTATGTTTTTACGGATGCGTTTACCTTTAGTAGAACGCAGTTCAGCATCAAAAATCCGCTGCAAGTCGTTATTTTCATTACCGTTACGTGCTAGTAGTTCGCAAGATAAGTCATATAGATTTAATTCTAGCACTTTAATGCCATCATTTTCTAATTTATTAATCAGTCCTTTAATCCCTTCTCTGTTTTGCAATTCTTCTTCGGCTTTATAGGGAGCTATATAAAAAGGTATTTCTCCTCCTAAAGCTTCCATTTTCAGGAAATGTTGAGAGCTAATAATTTTATGTAAACGTAGAAAGTCAGACATCTTGCAAGGTTTTACTAAGGAAAGAAAAGAGCGATAAGATGGCGGCAAAAGAATAGAAGAGCTATAATTGAAAATTTTATCGAACTCGAAAGTCCTTATAAGCCTAGTTGTTTAATAGATGGCACTACGACTCTACTAAGCAATTAGTTTTCAAAAAAGCTTTATTTAGTGTATATCAAAGTGTAAACCACCACTACAACCACCTCCACCCAAAACTAAAAAAACCTTGCTAATCTACTGATTAACAAGGTTTTATAAATGTGGGCGATACTGGATTCGAACCAGTGACCCCCTGCTTGTAAGGCAGGTGCT
>JAHDBT010000366.1:4432-7408 GCA_020630215.1 Bacteroidota bacterium | reverse complement strand
CTGACAGAGAGCGTCAGCGAACGGTCTGACAACTGACCACTAAAAAAAAGAAATAATTCATCTTATAAATAAGAACATTATGTTCCTTTTATTTTTATCAAACGCTTTATTAACACCAAGTATTGGGTTAATTTTTTGGACAACCTTGTTGTTTTGCATCCTTTGGTTTTTACTAGGCAAATTTGCTTGGAAACCTATTGTTGGCGCATTAGAAACAAGAGAACAAAAAATTGCTGATTCTTTAGCGCAAGCAGAAAAAGCAAAAGAAGAAATGGCTGCTTTACAAGAAAGTAATGAAAAATTACTGCAAGAAGCAAAAGAAGAGCGTGCGAAATTGTTAAAAGAAGCGAAAGAAGCAAAAGAAACAATTATTGCAGAAGCAAAAGACAAAGCGAAAGCCGAAGCTTCTAAAATTGTTGCAGATGCACAAGTAGAAATTGCCAACCAAAAAATGGCAGCTATTAGTGAAGTGAAAAATATGATTGGTTCGGCAACGGTTGGTTTAGCACGTCAGGTGTTAAACAGAGACCTAAGCAACCAACAAGCGCAACAAGACTATATCAAAGAAGAAGTAGCAAAAATTAAATTAAACTAGTAAACAACTAGCCAAAGTTTAATTATTTTCTTCGTTCATTGATTTATTCCTATTTAATGAAGGCAAGCGGAATTTAAATAGTGAAAGAAATCGTCAGCATAAAAACTGGCTACTGACCACTAAAAAATCGTCCGCAGGAAAACTGACAGCGCAGCGTTCTGACAGAGAGCGTTAGCGAACGGTCTGACTACTGACTACTAAAAAATAAAATAATATGTCTGCTGCAAGATTAGCATCAAGATACGCAAAATCATTAATTGACCTTGGCATTGACAAAGGGCAATTGGAAGATTTAAATAACGATGTACAACATTTTAACAAAGCTTTAGAGAACCGTGATTTATGGTTGCTCATTAAAAGTCCTATTGTTAATTCTGATAAAAAACTAGGCATTATCAAACGAGTTTTTGCCGATCAGAACAGTGCAATCATGTCGTCTTTTTTAGATATTGTGGTGCGTAAAAGAAGAGAATTTTACTTGCCAGAAATTATGCAGGAATTTGTTAACCAATACAAATCGCATAAAAAGGTGGCTTCTGCTACTTTAACTACAGCAGCACCTGTTGATGAGCAAACACTCGAAAATATTAAGCAAATTGTGTTAAGCGATACAGGAATGACAACTGTTGAACTGGAAACAGCAATAGACGAAAGTTTAATTGGCGGCTTTGTTCTTAAATTTGATAACAAATTATACGACAACAGCATTGCCCACAAATTAGATAAGCTTCAAAAAAGCTTTGACGATAAATCATACACAAAATCATACTAGTATATATATAACTAAGCAGGAAACAAAAAATCCTAGCTAACTTATAAAATCATTTAATTATGGTAGAGGTAAGACCAGAAGAAATATCTGCGATTTTAAGGCAAGAATTATCCAACTTTAAAAGCGAAACCGAATTAGAAGAAGTAGGAACGGTACTTCAAATTGGTGACGGTATTGCGCGTGTTTATGGACTAAACAAAGTACGTGCAGGCGAGTTGGTAGAGTTTGAAACAGGCGTACAAGCCATCGTACTTAACCTAGAAGAAGACAACGTTGGTGCCGTACTAATGGGTCGTTCTGACGGCATTAAAGAAGGCGATACCGTTAGACGTACAGGACGTATCGCATCTATTAAAGTAGGGGAAGGAATGATTGGCCGGGTGGTAAATCCACTAGGAATTCCAATTGACGGTAAAGGCCCTGTTAAAGGAGAATTGTACGAAATGCCACTAGAGCGTAAAGCACCTGGGGTAATTTTTCGTCAGCCTGTAAACGAGCCGCTTCAAACAGGTATTAAATCTATTGATGCCATGATTCCTATTGGTCGTGGTCAACGGGAGTTGATTATTGGCGACCGTCAAACTGGTAAAACAGCAGTAGCGATTGATACCATTTTGAACCAAAAAGAATTTTACGAAAAAGGCGAACCCGTTTATTGTATTTATGTAGCAACTGGACAAAAAGCTTCTACTGTAGCAAACATTGCGAAGGTATTAGAAGAAAACGGTGCGATGAAATACACGGTGATTGTAAATGCATCTGCATCAGATCCTGCACCAATGCAGTTCTACTCTCCTTTTGCTGGATGTGCTATTGGCGAATTTTTCCGTGATACAGGTCGCCCTGCATTAATTGTTTATGATGATTTATCTAAGCAAGCAGTAGCCTACCGAGAGGTTTCGTTATTATTACGTCGTCCTCCAGGTCGGGAAGCATACCCTGGTGATGTATTTTACTTACACTCTCGTTTATTAGAACGTGCAGCAAAAGTAATTGCAAACGATACCATTGCTGCCAAAATGAACGATTTGCCTGATAGCTTAAAACCATTGGTAAAAGGTGGTGGTTCTTTAACCGCATTGCCTATTATCGAAACACAAGCAGGCGACGTTTCGGCTTATATCCCTACCAATGTAATTTCTATTACCGATGGTCAAATTTTCCTCGACACCGACCTATTTAACTCTGGTATTCGTCCTGCTATTGATGTAGGTATCTCGGTATCTCGTGTAGGTGGTTCGGCGCAAATTAAGCCAATGAAATCGGTATCTGGTACGCTAAAACTAGATTTAGCACAGTATCGCGAGCTAGAAGCATTCTCTAAGTTTGGTTCTGATTTAGATGCCTCTACTAAACTAGTACTAGATAAAGGTGCTCGTAACGTAGAAATTCTAAAGCAAAAACAATACACACCATTTACGGTAGGTAAGCAAGTAGCTATTATTTATGCAGGTACTAAAAACTTATTAAGAGCTGTACCGATTGATAAGGTGAAAGAATTTGAAGAAGCATTTTTAAGTCGCTTAGACAAAGGTTTGCTAGATAAATTAAGTGCTAAAAAAGGAAAAGTAACCCCAGAAATTGGAGACGCTTTAGCCAAATTAGCCAA
>JAHDBT010000366.1:0-4332 GCA_020630215.1 Bacteroidota bacterium | reverse complement strand
AAAATTAACCATTTATGCCAGCACAGTTAAAAGAAGTACGTAATCGTATTGGGGCAGTAAAAAATACGCAAAAAATTACCAAAGCCATGAAATTGGTGGCGGCTTCTAAATTGCGTAGAGCGCAAGAACGTATTACGCAAATGCGCCCTTATTCCGTTAAACTGAACGATATGTTAAGCAATATCGCTTCGGGTTCGGAGGGCAATGCGAATATTGTGTACGCTAGTGAACGTGCGCCAGAAAAAGTATTGTTGGTTGCCGTAACATCAGATAAAGGTTTGTGTGGCGGTTTTAATTCTAGCATATCTAAATTGGCAAAGTCGGTTATTGCCGAACGCTACAGCGAGCAAAAAGCAGCAGGTAATGTAGAGGTGATGATTATTGGTAAAAAATCTTACGACGTTTTAAAAAAGGAAGAAGATTTAACCTTTAACCTAGAACATATCGACTTGTTTAATCGCTTAACTTTTGACAATGTTGCAGAAGTAGCAGAATATGTGATGGATAGTTTTATAGATAAAAAATACGACGTAGTAGAAATTTTGTACAACCAGTTTAAAAACCAGGTGACACAAATTGCCGTTAGTGAGCGTTTTTTACCTATCACTAAATTAGAATCGGACGACGCAGAGACTGCTAAGGTTAGTAAAGCAAAATCGGATTTTATTTACCAACCTAGCCAAGCTGCCATTATAGAAGAGCTAGTACCTAAAATTTTGAAAACGCAATTTTTCCGCAACCTACTCGATAGTAATGCCAGCGAACACGGTGCTCGTATGACGGCAATGGCGAATGCGACCGAAAATGCAGAGGAATTATTACGGGACCTGAAAATTATGTACAACCGAGCTCGTCAAGCTGCTATTACAACCGAGTTAACCGAGATTGTAAGTGGTGCAGCAGCATTACAAGGGTAATTTTTTGGTACAGAGTAATGAGTAAAGGGTAGTAGGTATTTTTACGGCTACGCTTGCGCTTCGCCTATTTTTTTGGGGGAGAAGCAATAAATAATCAATACAAACAAATAAGCCAACATTAGATAATTTTAGAATTATCTGGTGTTGGCTTTTTTTATTTTTTCCCCTGCTGCCTGCCGCCTGTTCCAGCCTCCTGGCTGGAGCATAACGGGCTTCAAGCCTCCTGGCTTGGTGTCAGCTATTTTTAAATATTAGATAAACAGGTCATTTTTTTTCTTCTTTTTTATCTAAAAGCTCTCCATCTATTTCTACTTCCTTATCATCTACTAACACTTCCACCTGTTCCATAGCCCTAGTAAGCGCATCCTCATAAGTCATCATTTGAGCTTGTTGAGGGATAGAATTATTGTATACCATTTGCCCTTTAGAATTGATGATGAGTAGCGCAGGCACATTGGTAACGCCTAGCGATTTTTGTAGAGTCGCATTGGCATCTAATAGCACCTCAAAATTCCAGTTTTGTGCAGTAACATACTCCTGTATTTGCGGAACATTTTTATCTACATTAATGGTAAGCAACTGCGCTTTAGCCGCAATATCGGGCTGGGCAAAATACTGATTGGCTTGGTTTAAATCTAACTCACAAGGACGACAATTGCTCGCTGCCCATGCCGACCAAAATTTAAAAACTGTTACCTTGCCACTACTCCCAATGGTATCTAAACGCAAGCTATCGCCTAGTAAATTAGCAAGGGTAATAGGCGGCACACTACTCGTAATAATACGAGGGGCAGTGCTTCTCGTTGCCTGTGTTTGTGCTTGCGTTTGTACTTGAGCAAAAATGCTAGTAGAAGAAAGCCCTGCTAATAAAATAACAGCTATAAAAAGGCAGGTAAAGGAAGAAAATGTTTTCATGTAGTTTGTTTACTTTTTGTTTTTGTAATTACCAATAACTTTGACGTATAAACTTTTAAGAGTAACTTTTTAAGTGTTTTCATAAAACATAAAGGGAGCAAAGACATACTATTTTTTTGAAAAATAGTATGTCTAAAACGCCGTTTTAAATACTTATTTTTAAAAGAACTCCCCTAAACTGCCACAGGTGCTTTAATATGCTTATGTGATTGATAATTCACCAACTCAAAATCCTCGTAGGTAAAATCAAAAATATTTTTAACGGCAGGGTTAATATTCATTTGCGGCAAATTGTAGGGCGTTCTACTGAGTTGCAGTTGTACTTGTTCTAGGTGATTGAGGTAAATATGAGCATCGCCAAAAGTATGAACAAAATCGCCCGCTTCCAAATCGCAAACTTGCGCTATCATTTTGGTGAGTAGGGCATAGGAGGCAATATTAAAAGGCACACCAATAAAAATATCGGCACTGCGCTGATAGAGTTGACAAGACAACTTTCCTTCGTTTACATAAAACTGAAACAAACAGTGGCAAGGCGGCAAAGCCATGCTATCAATATCGGCAACATTCCACGCACTAACAATATGCCGCCGTGAGTTAGGATTGTTTTTTATTTGCGCAATTACTTGGCTAATTTGGTCAATAGTTTTGCCATTTGCTCCTTGCCACGAACGCCACTGATAGCCATAAACGGGTCCTAGTTCCCCTTGCTCATCTGCCCAAGGATCCCATATTCGCACCTTATTTTTTTTAAGGTATTCGATATTGGTTTCGCCCTTTAAAAACCATAGTAATTCGTAGATAATAGAGCGCAGATGCAGCTTTTTAGTAGTAAGCACGGGAAAGCCTTCACCAAGGTTAAAACGCATCTGGTAACCAAACAAACTAATGGTGCCGGTACCTGTGCGGTCTGCTTTCTTATTTCCTTGTGCAAGCACGGTTTCTAGGAGGTTTAAGTACTGCTGCATGTTAATAATTTATAGTATTAAATAAATGGGATAGAAGCTTGAACAAGCTAGAAATGAAGGTAGCAAAACGGCCAGTTTCCGTTAAAATACATGCTACTTTCTACTAAAGTACCTTCTACCAAAAACGAGGCTATAAATTGGTAAGAATTATTCAAAACACCAAAAAAAACGCGGTTATAAATGTTAAAAAAAAAGAATAGGTGTGCTTGGCATAGAAATTGCTATTTATGTAAACTATTAAAACTATGGTTGGCAGTAGCCAAAAAAAAAGCATTTTTGTAAGCAACTTGTTATATTTTGTAACAAGCTGTTATTACTAAGACCGAAAATAAGGTTTTTGCGCCCAATGTAGAAACCTAAATTTTTTATAAATTATTTGTGCGTTATGAAGAAAATTTTACTCGTTGCGTTAACGCTTTGTTTGGGTATTGGCGTTAGTTCAAGCGTAGAGGCGCAGCAAGACGCTCGATATACTCAATACATGTTTAATAAGTTGGTGCTTAACCCTGGTTATACGGGCAGTACCGAAGCATTAAGCTTAACGGCTTTATACCGTACCCAATGGGTTAATATTGAAGGTGGCCCAACCTCGGTAAGTTTGAGCGCACATTCACCACTTGGAACAGATAAAAAAATTGGCTTGGGCGGTCATTTACAGTTAGACCAAATTGGCGTGCACCGCAAAGTGGATTTATTTTTAAGTTATGCCTATAAATTTATTCTTGGCGAAAGCCGTTTAGCAATTGGTGTACAAGGTGGGGTAGGTTATTTAACCTCCGATTACACCAGCGTAACAGGCAACAATTTGGTGAATACTGCTATTGACCCTGTTTTTCAAGAAAACGAAAGTATTTTATTACCCAACTTTGGGGTAGGCTTATACTACTACCGCCCTAACAAGTTTTATCTTGGCGCGTCGGCACCACACTTGTTAAAAAGCGAAATTAGAACTTTTGATGTGCCAGACAATACAGGCACGATTATTAAAGTACCACATCAAGAACGCCATTACAATATTATGGGCGGATTGGTATTTGGTAAAGCTTTAAAAATTAAACCTTCGGTATTGCTTAAATGGGTACCTAATCAGGCTCCTATTCAGCTAGACGCAAATCTGATGTTTTTATTACGTGATGCGCTTTGGTTTGGGCTTTCTTATCGTAATGCAATTGGCAACACCGATAATACCCTGCAAGCAGAATCGTTGGATTTTATTGTAGCGTTCCAATTAAAACAAGGTTTAAAAATTGGCTATGCCTACGATTATACTTTATCAGACTTACAGCAGTTTGCTATGCCACTAGGCTCGCACGAAATTATGCTGGGTTTTGATATGAAAGGCAAAGGCGTGCGTTACCATACACCACGTTATTTTTAGTAGTTACTGGTATTGGGTAGTAGGTATTTGAACGGTTCCGCTACGCTGTACCTTTCTGTAATACAACTAAACTTTACGCTCAAATACTAGTACAAAAATATTAAAACAAGTAGGTTTTCATTTAAGAAAGGCTGTTTTTACAATTGCTTCGGCA
>JAHDBT010000365.1 GCA_020630215.1 Bacteroidota bacterium | reverse complement strand
CATTTATGCTTATCTTTAGCGAGTTTATCAAAAAGAAGTAAATGTCAATGGATTATACAATTGTACACTTTGAAGTAGCCAATGAAGTGTTTAACGATATTTTAATTGCCGAATTAAGTATGCTTGCATACGACGGTTTTGAGGAAACCGACAAGGGACTAAAAGCCTATATACCGCAACCAGAATACAACGAAGCGGTGCTAAAGGAGCTAATACAGCGTTACCAAACGCAAAGCGATATAACCATTGCAGAGGTTGAATTAATGAAAGCCCAAAACTGGAATGCCGTGTGGGAAAGTAATTTTCAGCCTGTAATGATTGATACTCGGGTAGTGGTAAAAGCTCCTTTTCACCAAATAACCAACCCCTTCAAACATACCATCCTCCTAGAACCACAAATGGCTTTTGGTACAGGACATCATGAAACAACACACATGATGCTACAAAAAATGCTGGATATTAACATGGAAGGCAAAGCCGTACTAGACTTTGGTTGTGGCACGGGTATTCTAGCAGTCATGGCGCACAAACTAAAAGCTACCACTATTGTTGCTATTGACAACGACGAGCAGGCCTACAAAAACACCCTCGAAAATTGCGACATCAACAAAGCTCCCACAGTATTGGCTTTACTAGGAGAGGAGGAACAAATTGCTGCACAAGCCCAACAACAATTCGATGTAATTTTAGCCAATATCAACCGAAATGTAATTATCCACACGTTCGATACTTTGTATGGCGTATTGACTTCGCCAGGGCATATTTTGTTCAGCGGTATTTTGCACGAGGATATACCAACTATTATGGACTTAGCCCAGCAACATAATTTACAACACCAAGATACGTTTAAAAAAGGGAATTGGGCAATGCTTTGTTTTACTAAAACATAATTGATAATAAAGCATACACCCTACCCATAATAAAAGCTCCCATTATTTTTGTACTAAAGAAAACGCAATGGAAGTAAACCCTAGCATTTATACTAAAACGGAAATAGCAACCGCCGCCATTCAACTATGCCAGCAGGCCACCGAGTTTTTTAGATCTATTCAAGAAGAAGATTTCTTTAAACAAACGGGCAAAAAATGGTCGGCAGCAGAGCAAATTGTACATTTGGTACTCGCTACCCGACCTGTAGCACTTGGCATGAAATTACCCAAATTTAGTTTGCGTATTTGGGGAACAAACAGACAACATTCTAACACTTACTTAGAATTGACCGCCCGCTACCAACAACAATTAGCCCAAGGTGCAAAAGCAGCAAAACTATTTAGCCCTAATAACAATACCAACCACAAAAAAACGCAAACACAAATTGTAAAAGATTGGGAAAAAACAACCACACAATTACTCAGCAGCATGGAAAGTTGGACCAATGCCGACTTAGATAATTACCAAATGCCACATCCCTTACTAGGAAAACTAAGCATAAGGGAAATGCTGTTTTTCACCCTCTACCACATTCAATACCACACAAATAGTATTGCTAAGTTGCTGTACTAAATTTAGGTAAATGTCCAATTTTTAAATAATTATCAATGACCTAAAAACCAAATTCCAAATAATTCTCAATAACCAAAATTCAAAACTCCCTAACGTCAGCAGGAAAATAAATTTTAAATTCTAAATCCTCGATTTTAAATTTTCAATGATTTGTAATTTAAGAACAAGCACTCATTTATCTAAAAATTATCCAACTATGCAAAAAATCACGATGTTGATAATGCTTATTTTATTAAGCATACTAATAAGTCCCGATGTTTTAGCACAAAAACATACGGTTTTTTCAACTAATCCTGATGAGTTTTACAAACAGCTAGAAGAACAGTTTAGTAAAACGAAAAGAGAAGATGCACAAACAGCTTTAAAAACATTTATTGACAATAGCACCAGCGGAAGCATTAGCAATGACCAGTTGCAAAGCATTATTGCTAACATCAATGTAATGTCGGAAAAGCGAATGAATACCTTTCCCTATTTTGTGATATATTTAGAATCTTTAAATGGATTGGTAAGCTCCGAACGGATTGCCAGTAAATTTACCGATTGGCACGCCATTACCAGCGATTTGGTTACTAAAGCCAAACGGGGGCAGTTTAAAAAAATAAAAGCCTTCCTCGATTTTTCGGTCGATTTTTTTAATGGCGAACTGCTGTATAAAACATCGGGAAAAACGTGGGTAATGCAAGCCATCGACTATAATTTTAAATACGAAAGTGATACGGCATTTATCGCTACCGACGAAGCAACAATACAATGTTTTGCTGCTAAAGATACCATGTCGATTATTAATACCAAAGGAGCCTATTACCCCATGCAAAAAGAATGGCGAGGTAAAACAGGAAAGGTAACCTGGGAACGAGTTAACCTAGATCCCAATACCATTTATGCCGAAATTAGTGGCTATGTAATTGATATGACTAAAAACGATTACACTATTGAAGATGCTATTTTTCACCACCCAGAATATTTTAATCGCCCCCTCAAAGGTTCTTTAACCGATAAAATATCTTCCCGTATCGAAGGGAGTTATTTGTACCCCGAATTTTTATCCTACGAAACAGATTTAAAAATGAAAACCCTAGCACCCAATACCGAATTTACCAGCGGTTTTGGTTTGAAAGGAGCTAAAATATTGGGCTACGGAAAAGATAAAAAAGCCCGTTTAGATTTTTACTCCGCAGATGGACGTAAAATATTAACTGCCGAATCTTATCGTTTTGGCGTAAAAAAAGGCGTAGAGATAAACTCTCAAAATACAAAAGTGGCCTTATATTTTGCCGAAGATTCCATCTATCATCCGCGCCTAAATCTTAAATACTTAATGAACGAAAACGAATTGCGATTGGTGAGGGATGGTAAAGCCAGTTCTAAAATCGCTTTCATCTCTTCTTATCACCAATTAGAAGCAAGCGTAGATGCGATTTTTTGGCAAATGAGCACCCCCGTTCTTGATTTTAAAATGGTGTCGCAAAGAAAAGACCATACCGTATTTTTTGAATCTTTTGACTTATACGAACCTAGTCGCCTACAAAAATATACCCTCGTAACTTCTATCGACCCCGTGCAACAAATTGCCAATTATGCAAGTGGAGGGACTTACAATGTTCATATCGACGATTATGCCAAATACATGAACTCAGGCTACAATAAGGAAAGTGTTCTAAGCACTGTTTTTGATATGGTTGCCGATGGATTTGTGTACTACGACCCCGAATCGGATATCATTACCATCCGTGAAAAAGCCCTCAATTACCAAGCAGCTAAAAAGCAAGAAATTGACTACGACCGTATTCTACTCCTATCAGAAAATGAATCGGAAAATGCACAACTCGACCTTGAAAACAAAATGCTTTTGGTAACAGGTGTAGAAAAAATTGCCCTGAGCGATTCGCAAAGAGTGGCCATTTTTCCCTACAAAGGAATTACTCGTGTTTTTAAAAATAGAGACATGGAAGTAGATGGAACAATTGTAGCAGGACGAGTAGATTATACGGGTAAAGATTTTAATTTTGAATACGGTACTTTTTCTATTGATATGGATACCATCGACAATATGAAACTCTATATTCCTAAAGATGAAACCGAATTGAAATCTAAAGAAGTACCCATTAAAACCCTTATTCAGGATGTGTCGGGTACCTTATATGTAGACCAATCGGATAATAAATCGGGCTTGCAAGACATACCAGGCTACCCGCGTTTTGAAAGTGGTGGTAACTCCTTTTTGTACTACGACCGCAAAGATTTATACGATGGAGCTTACAAAAGAGATACCTTTTTCTTTCAGCTCGACCCATTTACTTTTGATGATTTAGACGAAATTACCGCCAGTGATTTAACCTTCCCAGGTACTATGATTACGGGCAGTATTTTTCCTCCTTTCGACCAGATAACAAGCCTGCAAGAAGATTTTTCGCTAGGATTTAATAAAAATACACAAGCAAGCGGATTGCCTACTTATAAACAAGGTACGTTTAATGGTACGCTAAATATGAGTAATAAAGGATTAATTGGTAACGGAAGTATTGAGTTTATGGCTAGTAAATTGATGGCCGAAAACTTTATCTTTTTACCCGATTCGATGATGGCCGCCGCCGATTCTTTTTACCAAGAACGCAAAACGGTAAAAGGCGTAGAGTTTCCAGAAGCCTACAACGGAAGTGTAAAAGTTAAGTGGGTGCCAGGTAGAGATAGCATGGTGGTGCAAATGAAAGAACGTCCGTTTACCATGTTTGGAGACCGAGCAAAACTAAAAGGACGACTCATTGTTTCGGGCAAAGGACTACGAGGAAAAGGAACGATGAATACTGACCAAGCTTCCATACGTGCCAACGACTTTGTGTATACAGGCGCAACTTTTAAATCAGACTCGTCGGATGTAGTAATTAAGAATCAGGAGGCGGCTAAAGTGGCCTTTAACTCCTACAATGTAAAATCTCGTATCGACCTAGACCAGATGATGGGGGAGTTTTTGGCCAATGGCGATCAACACATTCCTATTACGCTGCCCTACAATCAGTATAAAACAACCGCTAGTGAATATTATTGGTTAATGAACGATAAACTGATTAATATTAGGATGCCCGACGACGATAAATACAATTGGTTCGAATCAACACATCCCGACCAAGATGGACTGAAGTTTCAAGCATCGGGGGGCGTTGTGGATTTAGCAAACAACAGTATTAAGGTAGATGGAATTCCGTATATTGATATTGCCGATGCTAGAGTTCGTCCGCCAGATACACAGGTGTTTATTGAAGGCGATGCCGATATTCGCAAAATGGAAGATGCTTTAATGGTAATGGATACCGCCAACGAATACCACAAAATTTACAAGCTCGATCTGAAAATTAGAGGAAAAAATGATTTTGAGGGCAGTGGCGAATATCGTTACAAAGGGAAGGATATGAAGAAGCAAAAAATTAAGTACGACTTAATTACCGCCGCCGAGGATGAAAACAATCCAGGACAATACTACACAACCGCATCAACAGAAATTAAAGAGAAAAAAGATTTTAAATTAAGTAATAATATCAAGTACAAAGGCAAAGCCATTCTCGATTCGAGAAGCCCGTTTTTAATATTTGAAGGTTTTGCAAAAATTGATTTGCAAGCCGAAGGTATTAAGGCCGATTGGTTTGCTTTTAAAGATGCTATTGACCCCAAAAATATTAGCATTGATGTAAGCACGCCCGTAGGCGAACGTATGGATACCTTAACCTTTGGTATTTTACAGGATATGGATTCCCTTTCTTTATACCCTGCCTTTTTAACTCAAAAACGTACTGCATTAGACTCCTACGTTTTTCAAACAGGTGGCAAATTATCGTTTAACGATTCGGACAATACCTTTAGAGTTGGCGATGCCGATAAATTAAATGGTACGATAGACCAAGGGAATGTTTTAACCTTAAAAGATGCCGAAAATAAATTAACCGCACAAGGAACCTTAGACTTAGGAAGAGAATTAGGCAGCTTAATAGAAGTAAAAACAGCAGGCACTATTGAACACGATATGACGACTGGTAATTTCGATATTACGGATGTAGTACTTGCATTTGATTTCTTATTTGATGACAAACTAATTGAAGCAATGGGCGATGTAATTCGCTACCAAAATGCCGAAGCTCCAGAGGTAGATTTTTCTAAAAAAGGTTTTTACAATGCCGCTATTCAGCTAGTAGCACCCAAAGAAGTAGATAAGTTTAAAACGATGATGGGCAGCTATGGTTACCTATCGGAAAAAGTAAAAGGGTTGGATCAAAAAATGATTTTTGCTGATGTTAATATGGTTTGGGATACCAGCACCTACACCATTCGTTCGGAAGGAAAACTAGGCTTGGCATTTTTGGGCGACCGCTACATTAACCGTCAGGTTGATGGATATATTGAATTTGGTTCTCGTCAGAGTGGCGACTTTTTCAACATTTATTTTGCTACACCCAAGGATGAGTATGGTAAGAAAAAATGGTATTTCTTTGCTTTCAAAAATGGCAATATGCAAATCGTAAGTTCCGAAGTAGATTTTAACCAAACCATTGCCAGCACCAAGGAGAAAAAACGCATGAAAGAAAGTAAAAAAACAGGAGAAGTGTACCAATACTCTTTAGCACCAATGGGTAAACGAAACCAGTTTTTAATAAAAATGAAAATGGATAGTTCTGAAATAGAAGAACCCGAAGCACCAAGTCCTACAGAGGAAGAAGGAAGCAACGAAACCGAAGAAAACAACGAAGGCGGTAGCGACGATACTGGTGACGATACCGAAACATCACCAGAAGAAGCACCAAAAGAAAAACTAGAGGATGTACTAGAAGAAGAAACCAAACAAATGGAAATGGACGAGTTTGAAAAATACCTAGATGATAAAGTAAATGATGGTAAAAAGAAGAAGAAAAAGAAAAAGAAGAAAAAGAAAAAAGACGGCATAACGGATTTTGAGTAGGCATACTGGTCTGATTTATTTATCCCTTTTCACTTATCATCTTATGTTTTTGCAAGTAATATTAAATAATGGAAGCTCCAACTTTTTATAGGGTTGGGGCTTTTTTTTAAAAAAAACACCTACCGTTTAGTTAAGTTTCCCATAATTTAATACTTTTAACGCTCGTTGCAGTATTAGATCCTGCTTGTTTTTTACAAATATCTAAAACAAACGGGCAAATAAAACTTTTTCTACTAAAAAAAATCGTCAGCATATAAACTTGATTACTAACAGAGAGCGAAGCGAACGGTCTGACTACTGACCACTAAGACTGCTTAAACCAATGAATGAAAATGCCCTCATAAAATCCTGTTTATCAGGAGATCGCACCGCACAACGCATGATGTACGAGCGATTTGCCGCCAAAATGTTTGGGGTATGCCGAAGGTATATTAAAAACGAAGCAGATGTAGAAGAAGTACTGCTCAATGGTTTTTATAAAGTATTTAGCAACTTAGCAAAATTTAGTCATAAAGGCAGCTTTGAAGGATGGATACGACGCATTATGGTGAATGAAGCACTGATGTTTATCCGTAAACAAAATAAGGTAAGCAATTTGCAGCTAGTAGGTTTAGCAGACTATCAGCATCCCGCAAGTCCACAAATGCCCGACCGCAAAATTCAGGAAGACGACATTCTTTGTTTACTCGATGATTTGCCTCCAGGTTATCGAACGGTATTTAACCTCTACGCCATTGAAGGATACAGCCACAAAGAAATTGCCGAAAAATTAGGCGTAAGTGTCAACACTTCTAAATCGCAATTGTTAAAAGCTAGGAGAATGTTGCAGGAGTTGTTAGAAAAAGCGGATATTGGTAGGGAGTAGTTGGTATTGGGTAGTTGGTATTTAGACGGCTGCGCTGTTCTAATGTATGCGCCAAAATATTAGGGAGAAAAATACCTCAAAACCATTTAACAAAAAAA
>JAHDBT010000364.1 GCA_020630215.1 Bacteroidota bacterium | reverse complement strand
TTACTTCTTCAAACCAATCTCTCTCAATCGCTCATCTAAATACTCCCCAGCCGTAATCGGTTCGTAAGCCAATGCATGTTTTTCATCTACACAACAATCTAAACAAGTTAAATCCATTTCTGCACGAGGGTGTAAAAAGAAAGGGATAGAATAACGTGGTGTGTGCCATTTTTCGCGAGGCGGATTTACTACTCGGTGGGTAGTAGAACGCAAGCGATTGTTGGTTAAACGCTGTAACATATCTCCTACATTTACCACAATTTCGCCTGGCCCTGCATTAATAGATTTCCATTCGTTTTGTCGGTTGTACAATTCTAATCCTTCGGCAGATGCACCTACTAGCAAAGTAATTAAGTTAATATCCTCATGTTGTTCGGCACGTACGGCACTTTTAGGTTCGCTAGTAATTGGTGGGTAGTGTATAGCTCGTAAAATGCTGTTGCCATTGTGAATCTTAGCATCGAAGTAATTCTCTGGCAATTCTAAATACAGGGCAATAGCTTGTAATAAATAACGCCCTGCTACTTCAAACGAACGATAAGCACTTTGAATGGTGCTGTTAAATGCTGGCATCTCGTCTACAAGGATGTTATTAGGGTATTTTTCCTTAATAGGGTCATCATCTTCAACGGTTTGTCCCCATTGGTAAAATTCCTTTAAATCGGGTGCGTCGCTGCCTTTTGCATGTTCTTTACCAAAAGAGGTATATCCTCTTTGCCCTGCTAAACCAGCTACTTCGTGTTGCTTTTTGTAATCGCCTGGTTTATTGAAAAAGTTTTGTATTTGTGCGTAAAGCTGATCGATATCTTCATCGCTAATACCGTGGTTGTAAACAGCTACAAAACCAACATCTTCGTAAGCCTCTCCTAATTGTTTTACAAATGCTTGTCTTTCTTCGGGAGACCCCTTCACAAACTGAGCTAAATTAACTCTAGGAATTGCACTCATGATTTTTACGTTTTATTGTTAGATAAATGAAATAATTTTGATTGTTGTTGCTAATCAACTGCAAAATTAATACAAAATTAAGAAAGGCAAAAATTATTTTAACAACTGTTTGTAATTTTGAAACATTAAAAACGCTTTATGGATGTGAACGCTTTGTTATTTACCGAAGGTCAATTTGGAGCGAGTGTTTACAGACTTTAATTATTATTCCTCTGTCATCAATCTATCATAAGTAAGCCTACAGACATTTAAGTATAGCATTTTTTTGCAATTTTGCTTATATTGAAAATTAATGCTGTTCTTTCTATTTGTTGTTGAAATAATAAAGGTTTCATTTTACGAGTCTTTTAAAATAATACGTTGAGTAATACGGGGGACTATTGCGAATATCAATACCGTATTTTTTAATTTTTGTTTAATCCTTAAAACGTATTATTTATGAAGCAATTAATGAGCTTATTATTGATGATTTTTACACTAGCAGCTTTTCAGCCAGTTGCTACTGCTACTAATGGCAATATTGCCAAAAGCGAAGGCGTTTCGCATGAACTTAAAATTACTAACTCGGGAGAAATTTCGGGTAAAGTAACAGATGCAGAAACACAAGAAACCTTGCCGTTTGCGAATGTGGCTTTGAAGCGAAATGGCATCATGCTACATGGTGTTGCGACTGATTTGGATGGCTTTTACACTTTTAATGGTTTACCACCAGGTACTTATGATTTAGAAGTTAGTTATGTAGGTTATCAAGTTTTTAAACAAACGGATATTCCGGTAGCTATTGATCAATTAGTAACGGTTAATGTTACTATGACGAGTGAAATGCTAGATGTAGTTATAATTCCTGCTTACCGAGAACCATTGTTAATTCCAGGTAAATCCCCAAGTAGCTATAACTTTGGGAGAAAAGATATGCAAAATATGGCCGTTAAAAAGCCTTTGGATATTATCTCGAACAGTGCAGGCATTTTTCAAGGCGACCAAGGCGAAGGCATTAGCGTAAGAGGTGCAAGAGTTGGCAGTACTTTGTATATTGTTGATGGGGTAAAAGTAGACAACATTAACGGCATCCCTTCTAATGGTATTAGCCAAATGGAGGTGATTACAGGCGGCATTCCTGCCAAATATGGCGATGCTACAGGTGGCGTAATTGTTATTACAACTCGCAGCTACTTGGATAATCACTAGTTTTCGACAGATTGGAATAAGGACTAGATTTTAATGCAAGGATAAGTTCTGGGGGCTGTCTGGCATTTTTTATAAAATAAAAATTATATGAAAACAATGTTTTTTAAAACCAGTAGTATTGTTATTAATTTATTACTGTTGATGGTGGTATTAACAACGGCTTGCCAAAAAGAAGACGTAATTCCTGACGAAGAATTGGTATACGTAAGGATACAAAATAACTCGCCCACCTTATTGCAAGATGTGTTTATTGTAGATAATAAATACGGCAATATATTACCTGGGCATGTTTCTGATTACAAAGGATTTAAGGCAGGCACTTTATTAAACGATCCTGCTGCCGATATAGCG
Organism: Bacteroidota bacterium; assembly: GCA_020630215.1. GTDB lineage: Bacteria > Bacteroidota > Bacteroidia > Chitinophagales > UBA2359 > JAHDBT01. Next base: position 4,953 of record JAHDBT010000364.1, on the reverse strand, counting down.
GCAAAAACGCCAGATGAAAATTTAAGTTGGGTTCATGCCACCTACACTTACGAAACCGAATGGTGTAACGAAGATGTTTGTGCATTAGCACCTGGCAAATATACCTATAAGGTTTTAATCGACGAATCGCGCTGCCCTAATGGATGTGTAGCCGTTGATGGAAAGGTACATTTGTACGTAGAGGTAATTGAGCATGAGTAGGTTTTTAGTTTAATTGGTAGGTAGAAACGCAATGCATTGCGTTTCTACCTACCAATTAATCTATTTTTTCCCATTCACTATCAAGCTTCTGTATTTTAATTGTTCTTGTGTTGGTTCGTCTAGTTCTAGTACGGCATTTTCAATTTTTAGGGTATCTTTTACAGGTGCGCCCATCAATTCTTTTTCTTTGCCATCTCTCTTCACTTGTAGTTTAATAGGGTAATCGTTGGTACGGGCAAATAGGTAATTCCCTAGTAAATCGCGCATATTATCGGGGGTAATAGCTTCGCCCTCTATCGCTACTAAAACGTCATCATCTTCCAAGCCCAATGTGTTTTTTCCTACTTCTACAAATTTTACCGCCATTTGTTCTACGTCAAATCCTAGCCCAAACTCGCCAAAAGAATACACAACTCTTTCTGAGTTTCTAACAAATTCCCAACCAATAATATTAAACAATTCGTTGTAAGGAATTTGGGCTGGGCCAATTACATATTTTTTGAAAAAAGTACCTACATCAGGATGGGTTAAGGCTACAAACTCATCAATTAATTCTTTGTCTTTAAATGGTTTATTAGGGCCGTATCTATCAGCTAATTGCATCATCACATCTTTTAAATCCTTTTTACCATTGCTTTTTTGGGTAATTAATAAATCTAAGGCAAAACCAATTAAGGCACCTTTTTGGTATACATTTAAGTAGGCATCCTCGTATTTAGGTTTCAATACTTTTTTACTCATTTTGGTAAACGATAAAGGCTTAAATTTTTCTGCTTCTCGCACCTTGCCACGTATTTTCGATCTAAACTCGCTTTCATCAATAATGCCTTCTCGTACTTGTACCAACATGGCAAAATATTCGGTAATGCCTTCGTACATCCAAAGGTGTTGCGACATTTTGGGTTTAATAAAATTAAAGTCTTCAATTTCTTCGCTGTGTACATTTAGGGGCGTAAGAATGTGTAAAAACTCGTGAGCGCATACATCCTGCACCATTGTTTTTAATGCGGGTTCGTAGTTCATTTCGGGGAGGTAGTAAAACGAGCAGTACGAGTGTTCTAATGCACCAAAACCGCCTAGGTTTTCTTTGTTTTGCATCATGCTGCTACTTGGGTCAGAAAAGTAAAAAAGGAAGTGATATTTATCGACAGGCATGGTACCAAAAAAGTTGCCTAGTGCCGAACCCAAGGGCAATAAATAATTGGTGAGTTGCTCGGCTGTTACCACATCGTTTGGCGAGTAAACAGATACCAAAACTTTTGTGTTTTTTACCTGAAAACTCATCGTATCGGGTTCACAAATCATCACGGGGTTATCTACTAATTCTACATAAGTTTTAGCATATAAAATATCGGTGCTGGCATTTTTTTGTTTTACTTTTAGAGGTGTTGCACTAAACATTCCTTCAGGTTTAGTAAATTCTAATTCAAAAGGAATATTTTTATAGTTTTTAAAGTAACCGAAAAAAGCGTGGTGGTTAATCGAAAAGTTTTTATCCGCTTCAATATTGCTGCCGCCTGGCTGAAACACAAACTTATCCGCATTGGTATCGTCCCAGGTATCATCTATCCAATATTCTATTTTTTTTAAGTTTTTGGCATTTTTAATGATGAGAATATTGTCCGATTTATGTTTTACTTTTAACCTATTTCCTTTAGCATCAAAAGCTTTAAAATCATTAATAAAACGGCCATAATCTTTACGGGAGTAACTGCCAGGAATTACACTGGGCATATAAAACGTAGCCTTCGAACTAGTCATTTTAGGGGGCGTGAGCAAAACCTTTACTCGGTCTTCCTTTACATTTTGTAAATCTATTTGATAAACGTATTTATCTTGTGCCGATAGCCATTGTTGCGCTACCAACAGCAGTAGTAATACTAAACTTAAATGTCGCATTGATTTTGTTTAATAAAAAAATATATTTTAACAGTACTGGTGGTGTAAATTAAAGTTCAAAGATAAATGAAATCGTATAAATGAAGCGGATAAACTAAATATATTATTGGAGCAGCATAGCTGATTAACCCTATTTAACTGCCAACTATCTATAATATGACTTTACGTTGATACTGCAAGCAATTACTAGTCATAAATACAGCTTATAAGACATTCGTTACCGTAAAAATAAAATTGAAGTTTCTTTTTTGGATAGAATAGGTTAACTTAGGCCTTTATTAACAACATTTTATACCTATTTATCTCAAAGGCTAAAAGTAATAGGCTTTAATGTAGCGAAACAAAATGGTTTCTATACCTGCTATTTTCTACTAAAAACATCTATTACCAAAAGATAAACAGGTTGTATTTTACGACACTTATTAATAAAAATATGAGTACAAGCCAAGAGGCAGCACCGCAAGGAGAAATGAGTTTTCTGGACCATTTAGAAGAATTGCGATGGCATGTAATACGTTCTATTATTGCCATTATAGCAATTGGTATTGTTATGTTTGTAAGCAAACGCTTTGTGTTCGACGTAATTATTTTTGGACCCAGAGAAAGCAATTTTGCTACCTATAATCTTTTTTGCAATATTTCTGAATGGCTGCAACTAGGAAAAGCTTTGTGCCTGCAACCCACTAAGTTTGAGCTAATAAACGTTGATATTACAGGGCAGTTTATTATGCATTTAAAGGTATCTGTTATTTTGGGCTTTATAGTTGCGTTTCCGTATATACTATGGGAAGTATGGCGATTTATAAAACCAGGGTTACTAGCTAATGAGCAAAAAACAACTAGGGGTTTTGTGTTAATTAGTTCCTTGCTTTTTATGATAGGCGTTGCTTTTGGCTACTATATTTTATCTCCCTTTTCGCTTAACTTTTTTGCTACCTACAGCATCAGTTCCGAAATTACCAACAGGATTGCACTTTCGTCCTATATAGCCATTATTACCACCCTTACCCTAGCATCGGGCATTATGTTTGAACTGCCAATGGTGGTATACTTTTTATCGAAATTGGGCTTATTAACACCTAGTTTAATGCGGGCGCATAGGCGACATGCGCTAGTAGTTATTTTAATAATTGCCGCCATTATTACGCCTGCCGATGTATGGACACAAGTACTAGTAAGTGTACCCGTTTATTTTTTATACGAAATTAGTATTTTGGTTTCGGCGAGGGTACAAAAAAATGCCTTAAAAGAAGAGGAAGCTTTTGATGCGGAGCTAATAGATGCGCCTAGCTCAGAAGAAACAACAATCAATAAAATTGATCAATAAACGTTAATTTAGTAGCAGGTAGCAGGTAGCAGGTAGTAGGTATTTAGCACCTTGGCTTTTCTTTATTGCATCTTAATTACACGCCAACTTAAAACTAATTTATGGCAAAAAAAAACTCATTTTTTAATAAAATTGTATGGCATATTAATATGCTTATGGCTTTACTTTTGGTAGGAGCTTATCCCGCATCTTATGTAGACCCGCAAACAATTTGGGCCTTTGCCTTTTTGGGTCTAGGGTATCCTTATTTCCTATTGGCGAATATACTTTTTGTATTGTATTGGAGCATTCGGTTTAAGCGATACGTGTTTTTATCTTTACTGTGTATTGCAATTGGTTGGCCAACTTTTCAACGCTCGTTTGCATTGGGCAGCCCTAAGCCTTTACACGTTATAGTAGATAATGCCAGCGAAAAAAATATCCCACCTAAAAATGCTACGGACGAAAATAAGGATAATGATGCCAATGAGGATAGGATAGTAGCGATAAATAATAAGGAGTTTAATGTTAAAGACAATTTGAAGACCGCAGGAAAGGATAAGCGGAAGGAAAATAGTAAAGTCAATAAAAATGTTCCGATTAAAATAATGAGTTACAATGTTAAAAATTTTGATTTATATAATTGGAACGAAAACATAGAAGCTCGTAACAACATGATGGAATTGATTAAATCGGAAGCACCAGATGTAATTTGTTTTCAAGAATTTTATACCGAGGATGACGGCGATTTTCACAATGTAAAACTGTTGGTAAATGAGTTGGGTTTTACCCACCACTTTTTTGCAAAAACGCTTACCCTTTACAAAACCAATCATTGGGGATTGGCTATTTTTTCTAAATACCCCATTAGTAATTCCGATAAGGTGATGTTTAGCGATGAAGCCAAGCACAATATTTTATCTTATGCCGATATTGAGATAGGAGACGCAACAACGATGCGAGTGTTTAATGTACACCTACAGTCCATCCATTTAGGGCGCAAGGAAATTGAGTATGTAAAAAGCCTAGGAGATTTAGCCAAAGCCGAAGACCTTCAAAAACAAGATCATCTAAAATCCTCAAAATCTATTATTAAAAAATTGCGAGATGCTTATATAAAACGAGGCAAACAAGCACAAATGCTCCACGAATATATTGAAGAAGCCAGCAAAAAATACCCCGTAGTTGTTTGTGGTGATTTTAACGATACGCCTACCTCCTATACTTATTATACTGTATCTCAAAACTTACAGGATGCGTTCCTAGAAACCAATGTTGGCTTTGGTGGTACGTACCCCAATTTAGCTCCCCTTTTCCCCTTTCGTATTGATTATGTTTTGGCAACGCCTAATATTAATATCCACAAGTTCAACATTATTCATAAAGACTTTTCTGACCATTACCCCATCAGTTGTTCCTTTAGTTTAGATACTTCTAAAATAGCTACGAAGCCTTAAACCAGTTGCGTATGTGGTTCAGTTGAATACATCGTTAATTAGTGCTTGACCGAAAAAGGCTAAGCCATTAACAGTTAGAGTGTTAGATTC
>JAHDBT010000363.1 GCA_020630215.1 Bacteroidota bacterium | reverse complement strand
CTAAGCAGATTGCTTCACACAAGCGATTACATGATTCGTAATATACTGCAACTGCTCCGTACTTAATTCGGTATGCATGGGTAAAGAAATTACTTGGTCGCACAATTGTTCGGTAACAGGTAAATCGCCCATTTTATACCCACAATAATTGTACGCATTTTGTACATGCAATGCTTTAGGGTAATAAATCATGCTAGGAATGCCTTTTTCTTTTAATGCCGCTTGCAATTCATTACGCCCTTGTTTTACCTTTAAGGTGTATTGGTGAAAAACATGCGATGAATAACTCGCTCGATGCGGCGTTTCTATTCCTGCTACCTTTTCAAAAGCGGTATCATAAAAATCGGCGGCAGTTTGTCGGGCTTGTATGTACTCGTTAAGGTAACTCAGTTTAACCCCCAAAATAGCTGCCTGTATGCTATCTAAGCGAGAGTTTACGCCTACCATATCGTAATTATAGCGACTGCTTTGCCCATGATTACAGATGGTTTTTATTTTTTGTGCTAGGACATCATCATTGGTAAAAAGTGCGCCGCCATCGCCATAACAGCCTAAATTTTTAGAAGGGTAAAACGAGGTGCAACCAATATGCCCTATGGTACCTACTTTATGTTGAGTGCCATTACTAAATGTAAAATCGGCTCCAATGGCTTGTGCATTGTCTTCAATAACCGTTATTTGGTGTTGATTGGCAATTTGCATAACCCGTTCCATATCAGCACTTTGTCCATACAAATGTACAGGAATAATGCACTTGGTTTTAGGCGTAATGGCTTGTTCTAGTTTTTCCACATCCATATTAAAAGTATGTGGATTTACATCTACAAAAACAGGTTTTAAGCCTAGCAGCGAAATAACTTCGGCGGTTGCTACAAAGGTAAAAGCTACGGTAATAACTTCGTCGCCAGGTTGCAAGCCCAAAGCCATCAATGCAATTTGTAAAGCATCAGTACCACTCGCACAAGGAGCCAGGTGTTTTACGGCTAAAAAATTGGCTAATTGTTCGCTAAAATCTTTTACCGCAGGGCCATTAATATATTTGCCACTAGTGAGCACTTCCTGAATGCGTGCATCTACTTCGGCTTTTATTTTTGTATATTGCGTTTGTAGATCAACCATGTTAATGTTGATCGATTCTTGTATGGTCATGCTTGGTGTTTTGCCCACATTGCTACTCAAAGCAATAGTGGTTTTTGGACTTTTAATTTACTAGGAAGTCACCCCCTTTGTAGGTAAAGGAAAATGGATTGCAAAAGTATTCATTAAGCCGCTAAACATCAAGGATTTTAACCGAATTTAATGCCTAAACGTTCTAGTAATGAACGAGGTGGCTATAATACTTAAAAACGGACTGTTGACAGAGAGCGTCAGCGAACGATATGACTACTGAAAAAACATCAGCATATAAACTGACTGCTGACAGAGAGCGTCAGCGAACGGTCTGACTACTGACCACTAAAAAAGAAAACAATGAACATCCCATTTAATAAACCCTATTTATCTGGAAAAGAATTGTACTATATTGCTAGGGCAGTAGGAGTAGGGCATATTTCGGGCAATGGTTATTTTACCAAACAATGCCATCGGTTTTTTAGAGAACAATATGCGTTTAAAAAAGTACTGCTCACCAACTCCTGTACCGCCGCTTTAGAAATGTCGGCTTTATTGGCAAATATTACGGTGGGAGATGAGGTGATTATGCCTTCCTATACTTTTGTTTCTACCGCCAATGCTTTTGTACTAAGAGGAGCTAAAATTGTTTTTGCCGATAGTATGGCTATGCATCCTAATATGAATGTTGCTAGGATAGAAGCGTTGATAACACCAAAAACCAAAGCCATTGTAGTGATGCATTATGCGGGCATGGCTTGCGATATGGATGCCATAATGGAATTAGCAGCTCAATATAATTTAGTAGTTATAGAAGATGCAGCGCAATGTGTTGGAGCAAAATACAAAGATAAGGCACTAGGAGGCATTGGCCATTTAGGGACTTTTTCTTTTCATGAAACCAAAAACATTATGGCTGGCGAAGGCGGATTACTAGCCATTAATCGCCAAGAATTTGAAAAAAGGGCAGAAATTATTTGGGAAAAAGGCACCAATCGTGCGGCCTTTTTTAGGGGCGAAGTAGATAAATACGGATGGATGGATTTAGGTTCTTCTTACCTGCCTTCTGAATTAACCGCCGCCTTTTTATACGCACAATTAGAAAACAGTACCGATATTAATGAGCAACGCCAAAAAATATGGAACAACTATTTTACCCAACTACAACCCCTAGCCCAACAAGGTTTTTTCGACTTGCCACAAGTGCCAAAATATGCAGCACACAATGCCCATATATTTTATTTGGTCTGTAAAAATTTAGCCCAACGCAGCGCATTAATTAATTATTTAAAATCGAAAAAAATACATACCGTTTTTCATTACCTACCATTACACCAAAGCCCCTTTTTCGCCAACAAACACGACGGACGCAACTTACCCAATAGCCAAAAATTTGCCGATTGCCTATTGCGTTTACCCTTTTTTTACGAATTAACGGAAGCAATGCAGGCAAAAATAATTGGAGAAATTAGGGCCTTTTTTTTAATGACGAATTATCAAGTGCCAAATTCCAAATAATAATCAATTTTTTAATGACCAATTATCAAGTGCCAAATTCCAAATAATAATCAAATACTAAAATTCAAGAATCAAAAATCCCAACCGCCAGCAGGTAAATAAATTTTAAATTCTAAATCCTCGATCCTAAATTTTAAATGAACTCCCTTCCTAGCGTCAGCAAGAAAAAAATCAAAAATCGCATATCAAAATTCAAGAATCAAACCTCCAAAGTTTTCAATGAAGAACTACCACCTTCCTAACTGTTCGTTTTCCGGCTCCTAAAAAATGTAAATAATATACACCATTAGCTAAATTGCTAACATTCAATAAGGTATTATTGCGAGTAGTAATAGGCAACACTCGTCCATTTACATCATAAAGCCGCATTTCAAAATTGCTGTAAAATGGATGTTGAATATGTAGCAGGTGACTAACTGGGTTTGGGTAAATATGGATGGGTAAATTAGGGGCAGATGGAGTAGACGCAACACTAGTAGAATTGTTTAATTGTAGCAAGGCAATGCCTCCATTAAAAGTGCCTGCCCAACAAAGCGAGTCGTTGGCAAGTGCTAGGCTGGTGATGTGATTGTTGGGTAAAATGGAATTATTGGTGTTTACATTTTGCCAGCCTATTGCTTCGTGGTAAATGCTAATGCCTATGTTGGTAGTGCCAGCAATAACATATCCATTTTGGGTGGTTACAATGGCGGTAGTAGCATTAGATGGGATGTTAGAATTATTGATATTAAAATGCTGCCACTCGTTGTTGTTATCATCAAAACTGCTAAGGCCGTCGGCGGCGGTTGTCATCCATTTTAGGTTGTTGTGGTCTACGGTAATGGCAATAATAGTATTGTCGGGTACATCCGAATTTGCAATTTGGTAGGGGGTGAGTAGGGTGTTTTGTAGGGACATTAAGCCGTTATTAATGGGGCAGAACCAAGCGGCATTATTTTGGTCTATGCTTACATCATTAATGTTGTCTAGCCATACATCTTCGCTTTGCTGACCGCTGTAAATTTGCCAAGTATCATCGGTATTCCACTGGGCTAATCCGCCAGCAGTTGCTATCCATTTGGTGTTATTTGCATCAATATAAATGCTTTTAATGCTGTTATCTGGTAAGTCTGCATTAGCTGTTGTATAGTATTGCCAAGTATTATTTGTTGGGTTGTATTGTGTTAATCCACTAGTAAACCCACCTATCCATACCAATTCGTTTTCATCGAAAGCAATGGCTCGTATTTGGTTTTCTAGGAGGGTACTATCGGTTTCAAAAAACACCTCCCATTCGGCTGTTTCCTCTTTAAGTATTGCCATTCCGTAGTCTGTGCCTATCCATATTTCGTCTGCTACTTGCTTGTTAATGCTGATGCAGCGTATTGTGTTAAAAGGTAATGGCGAGTTGCTAGTTGTGTAAGTTGTTACTACTGTTTGCGCCTGACTTGTAAATACACTTCCTAGGAAATACCACAATAAACTTACACTCATTTTTAGGTAGTATGGACTTCGCCTAAATTTAGAGATATTGCTAGTTAACTTGCTGATAATGTGTTGTTTAACAAGTGAATAAATAAACGTGTTGTGTGCTAGTGTTTTTGTTCTAAAACCTCCCTGTTATTGCTTGACCGAAAATTGCTCATACGACAAAATGAAGTTCGGAGCGTTTGTTCTTTCTAATTGTATTAGAAAGCCTACATTGCAATAATTCTAACGAGTTCCAAGCAGCAAACCTTCTATAACATTACTGCCCTAGCGGCTTGCCAATGCAATTGACAAGAACAATGCTTCGCACTACTCCCGAACTATAAACTCTTCGTTTTTTTCGTTGTACAGAGGGTCTAAGGAGATGGGTTTCCTGCTAATTTGTGTCTGACCTAAAACTCTTTGTACGACAAAATGAAGTTCGGAGCGTTTGTTCTTTCTAATTGTATTAGAAAGCTTACATTGCAATAAGTCTAACGAGTTTCAAGCAGCAAACCTTCAATAACATTACTGCCCTAGCGGCTTGCCAATGCAATTGACAAGAACAATGCTTCGCACAACTCTCGAACTATAAACCGTTCGTTTTTTTCGTTGTACAGAGGGTCTAAGGAGATGGGTTTCCTGCTAATTAAAGTAATCATCTACAGAAATTGCTTAAAGCATTGATAACAAAAGACTTATTGCCAATAAAACTGCGAACTTGCTATGCGCCTTTTATTTAATGAATCACCACTTTTTCATAATGCCCATTATTTCCATTACTAGTAGTAACTGCTAAAAAATAAATGCCAGCCGTTACATCAGATAAGTTAATAGCTTGTTGATAGTTGCCTTCAAAATTGTTTAATTTTTGTTCGTAAACCATTTTGCCACGCACATCCATAATGTAAATATGGGCTTGATTAGCAGGCGTGTTTTTTAGGTCAACATCTAGTACAAACATGCCTGCACTAGGGTTTGGGCTGATGCTTATTTTAGGGGCTGATAGCGTTGTAATTGTTTCCACATTGGTACAATCGAGGATGTTAACGGTTACAGGTACTTTTTCACTTTCGCATAAAAAATTATTCTCTAGTACTTCCCAATCGTAGTAGTGATAATAGTAGTACGATTCTTCGTCGGGTTCGTCGTTGTTAGAGCCGATGATGCTTAGTAAACCTGGAATTTCGTAAGGAAACTCGATGTTGTTGCTGTTGCGTTGTAAGGAGGGCCACACGGCATTACGCAGTAAATAGTTTTCGCCTGGAGCTACTTCAAAATTTAGGTCTACTCGTTGTTCTCCATCGGCTAGAAACACCGTTGTTTCTTGTAGTAAATTACGGTTGGCATCATACAGCTGAAAAGTACGTTCGAGATCAGTAGCAGCATATACTTTTACCGATTTGATGATTACATTTTCTTGCACATTAAAAATCAAGCCCATTGTATCTAAAAAGCTGCTGTATAAGCCTGTGCCGCCAAAAGTATTATCGTAAGGTGGGCAAAAATGGGTTGCTTCAAAACCCATTTGGTGGCTTACAAAATAGTTGGTTGTGCTAGTTAAATTAGGTGTTTCAAAATTGCTGCCTGTAAAAATAGGCGTTTCACTATCGGGCGCATCGTACCAATTAAATTGTCCAGTATCTTCGCCAGTATCGGTAATTGCGGTTAGGTTAACTACGCCAGGTTCGCAAAGGGAGTCGCCGGCGGTAATAATATTTGGCATTTCAAAAACAGTAACCTCAACAGGGTTGTATTCAACAGCATAGTTACACGAAACAGACGTAGCCGTATAAATGCCCGATTCGCTAACTTCAATGCTAGTGCCTTCCTCGCCAGTAGACCACACCGCATTATCTCCAATATTAGCATTTAACACCGTTGATTCTCCTTCACATAAAATCGTTCGTCCAGCAACCTCCAATGTAGGATTTGGCACAATGTCTTGTTGAAATAAAGTAATAGGTACCGCAACACGATTATTATCTTCGTTCATTTCTAAAAAATGATTGAGGGGGTCTACTTCTACGGTTAAATAATATTGTCCATTGCATAAATCTGGCGGAATAGTAATATACATACCATCTAAATTAAACAAGTAAATATCGGTATGTCCTACAGAAATGCCTTGGTTAAAAAAGCCACATTGGTAGCCGCCGCCCCCTAGTCCGTAATTAGGAAATTGTTCTTCTGTATTTAGTATTGTGTTTTCATCATCCGTGCAATAGCCGTCGTAGGTCATACAGGTTCCGTAATCCATTAAACAAAAACCAAGTTTCCCTCCTTCGGCAACAATAGGCAAATCAAAAGGGTCCACACCTTCTTCAAATTCTCGCAATGCGTAGGTGCACCAATCGTCTACATGCATGTGTCCGTGTGTAGGGTGATAGACCATGGAGCCTGCCCATCGGTCGTTGGCTATCATGCTGTTACCATCTTTGGTGTAAATGGTTTGTTTAATCAATTGTTTGGGAAAAGAACCATCAGGGCAAGGCGTTGCACTAGCTCCTGCCCCCAGGGTGTCTGTGCCACAAACATACGTATTGGTTGCCGATACGGTAAGGGGTCCATATCCTACATTGGGCGTAGAAACCGTTATCCGCAATTCGCCATATACTTCGGGATTGTAACCTGCCTGTGTTAATAGGTTTTCCGACACTTTAATATCGGGCAATAAGGCACAGTTGAGCGTTCCATCGGGGCAAACACAATCGTTGGCACTTGTAGTTGTACATTGTGCGAAGATGTAAGATGGATGAAAAAGGAGCAGCGTAATGCTTAGAATTATTAATGTAAAAAATGGTTTCATGGATATGATTTTTAGTAGTTGATTTTTACTAGTAAGTAATTTATTTAATGCTGATATTTACTCAAAGCATATTGTCCTCCAAAAAATAATGAACTTTATTCTTTTGGAAGGAGTAGGGGAAGGTCAGTATAAAATGCATATTATTTTTTTGAGGACTTTACCCAATTAAATGAATTACTACTAGTACTTTTAAGGAAATATACAAAAATAGGAAAGTATAGGGGAAATAAAGGTCTAGGAATGCACAAATTGTTTGTTGTGGTACATTTAGGACGAATAGGATAGGTGAAATGTTGGGGGAGGGGGAATTGTTTATGGAGAAAAATGGTATGTATATAGGATATGGGAGCTTTCTATTTTATCTGTTTTTGATTATACATTACTTCTCAAAAACTATTTTTAGTAAAGTATAGTAAGCTCGTTATTAGTAGATTCTGGGCTTGTAATGTTTGTGTTATGAAATAAAAAATGTTCATTTTCTTCTTACAAACCCTAAAAAATGTTATAGCCATAATCTATTGAAAACTTGCATAAACCAAAAAATACATTTAATTTCGTAACAATAGTTAAAC
>JAHDBT010000362.1 GCA_020630215.1 Bacteroidota bacterium | reverse complement strand
AAATTAAAAAGCCTCCCTATTGCGTATAATAACAATAAGCAATAGAGAGGCAATAAGTTATTTAATAACAACTAGTTTTTCTCTAGCTATAATTTTATTGTCAGCAATTAGTTTATAAATATAAACTCCTGTAGGGTAAGTGCGTAGGTCTATGGTAGCCGAATTATTATTTAGAATATAAGTAGCCAATTCTTTTCCGTTTATATTGTAAATAATTAGTTGTGCTTGTTCGTTATGCTCTAATTGGTAATTTAATGTGGCATTATTTTTAGCTGGATTAGGATATAGTAAGCTTTGAGATAACTTGCTAAAGTTTGTATTATTTTGGTTTTTAAATACTGTATAAATATTTTCTGAACCGTCAATAAAGTCGAGTTTTGGTAACTCAAACGGAAACTCTATCCCTTTTGCACTATATAATAATGCTTGTGCTTTATAAGCACTTTTAGTTTTACTCTGAGCAATTGTCATCAATTTATTTTCTTGTTCTCCGTTAATATCTCTAACGGTTTTATCATTGCGTCGTAAATCAATCACTAACCTATGTACATAATCAAAATTTTCATCTTCTAGTGTATTTTTATCAATTGAGTTTAGTTTGTCTTCTGCTTCTTGCAATTCATTTTTTTGTAGCCTTAAATCACTTGCTAGTCTTTTAGACATACGTGTGTCAACGGTATTTAATAAATTATGGGCGGCTGTAAAATTAGCTTCTTTTTTATATTTATTTATCCAGTTAAGCGTGTGCGTATTTCTAATAGGGACACTAACAATACTCGGAATATCTACAATATTTACAAGTTGTGTTATACCACAATAGGTATCTCGATTATAAGCACCTGCTGTAGAAAAGTTACAATCGTTAAAGCTTCCTATACCATCAATAGATAATGCGCTAGTAACTGTAGGAATATCACTGTATGCCCAGAGTGTTGTAGAGGTAGAACCTACGGAGTATATATCTGTTGATAAGAATAAACTAGTAGCAGGCACAAATAGATTAGCGGCAGGCATTTGTTCTTCATCTAAGAAATCGTCACTACACGTTCCTAAATTTCTCAATTGCCCAGTACTTCCATAATCCATTAACATAATAGCTGTCCAATGATAGTTTAAGAAGTCATTACAAGTTATATCAACACCTGTATTATCTCCTAAAGCAAAAATAGGAATATTTGTTTCGTCAATAGTTGTGTTTTTTATATTCCCTCCTTCCTGATCATTTTCAATTAATACCATACCGTAATTACAGTTTTCTATTATATTTCTTTCGTTATTTTCGGTTTGGTCAATATCAAAAGTTGAACCTCGCAATAAAACACCTACATCTGTTGCGTAAAGTATTGTTGAGGGGGCTATTGTTTGATAACTAGCATCATTTTGCAAAGTATTAATTTGATTATTTCGCAATGTAAGAGCTAAACCATCGCCTTGTACAGCGATCTTACATGCTTCAAAAGTATTATCATCTACTGTAATATTCTGATTAAGTATGCTTTGTGCCGAAATACCGATTTGAGAACCATTAAAGGTGCAATTATTTATTAATGAACTTGAATTAGTTATTCTGATGCCATAGCGCATGTTGTTAAACGTGCAATCAGCAATTGAAGCAAGTTTTGTATCAAAAACAACAATTCCAGCCTCTGGGTTTTGGATATACCCTGTAAATGGGGATACTAAGTTACCTGTTGCTGTGAAAATATTATTAAAGATATTTTTATTTCCTTTTCCAGAACAAATATTGATTCCTTGGAAACAACCATCAAAAGTACTATGTTGAATATCGATATTTCCTCCTCCAGATTGAGAAATAGTAGGGTCATCAAACAACTCGTTTAATATGTATGGGGCCGTATTGTACATATCTAAGTCTGGATTATCAGATATCGCTTCATTAATAGAGTTGAAGCTAATGGTATTAATTCTAGCAGAAATAACGCCAACAATAGCATCTTTTATAAGACAAGTATTAATATTTAAATTGGGAAATGTAGATGAGTTCCAAAAATCAGGTTGTGTAAAAGTTTGTATACCTTGCCACATAGTTCCACAATTCATATCTCCTCTTAATAAGCAATTATTAAGATTTAAAGTAGAGAAACTACCAACTTGAATACGTCCTTCTGGTCCAAAGTCGAAGACCAGCCCATTGATTGTAATGTTAACTCCATTCACAATTTGTAAATCTCCATTAATTCTAATTGGATCGCTTACTGTACCTGCGGCTGTTCCTAAAGGATGATTTCCTATCGACCAAACATCATTGTTAAGTGGTACACAATCTAAATTAGAAGAAGAAGGGTCGAATTGACCTGCTGTGAAAGTTGCAAAAGTAGGAGCATTTATAATTAAATCGGTACATGCTTGTTTTGGCAAATTACAAGCCCCGTTTGCACTTATAATGGTAACACAGTTCGGTACTGTAGCACAATCGGTAGGAAGTGGCAAATTTAACGCAATACTAAATGTTAATACTTTTTGTGAGCTTGGAGCTAGTGAGAAACTAGGAGATTGAGCGATAGGAAATCCAATCGTGAGGAACTCTAAATCAAGTATACCGCCAGTTCCTTCTGAATCAAATGTCAATAAATTAAACTCAGGCCCAAAGACATCCTGCACCACAATATTATTAACTGTAGTAGTAGTTGAGGTATTGGTTACCGTTATTTCAAAAGTAATTGTTTCTGTTGCATCAACTGCATTTCCACCTACTACTGCTTTACTAATTTCTAGTATATCAATACCCGGTTGTACTTGTAGTGTGTGTGTATTATTACCTGTTGTAGTACAAATATTGTCATTTTCAATGTTTAGTTCAATATCTTGTGCTGCTAAGGCTGCCGTATTGTCTACAGTTAAAAATAAAGTAAATGGTTTGCATAATGTACCCTCAAAGCTAATGCTTCCTTGCCCCGTACTGTTAAAAGTGCTTAGTGGGTCGGCTGCTGTATTAATATTAAAGCCATTAGGTAGAGTTACCGTTAAGTCTACATTGTATGGGTTAGTAGGTGCGGCTTCGTCCAAACATACAAGGTAGTCAATTTGCATTTCGTCACCAATACAAGGAAAAGAACTAGCAGGTGTTGCGGTAATTTCTAATGTTGTTTCGCTTTGTGGAACAATTGCAAAATCATCGAACATACCAAATGCACCGCCAGACTGTGGTGTTAAATAAATTGTAAGATACTCAAGGTTAGGAGCCGTAGGTGTGAAATCGATACTGTAATAATCCCATTGTCCAAGAACGGGCGTATTGATGCTTACATTTTCAGTTTGAGCAGCTATATAGTCAATCCCTGGATTTGTAGCATCACATTCAATACCTGTGGTTAAGTCTAAAGTACCTAAGTTAACTCCTGTGCCAACACAAGGTGCATTTTCACTAAATAAAAAATTTGTTTCTAAGGGAGGACAGGCACTTGTAGCATAAAAAGAGAGGGTATAAGTAGTTCCGACTTGTAACGGTTCTGATAATTGATAAAAAAGGCCTTCTGTGTTAGCGTTGGAATTTGAAATAGCAATGTATTGTACATTAGGTAAATCTCCCAAACTATGCGGTAATGGCGTTGCTATAGAACCGTTACAAACAAAGCCTACATCTGACCAAACTGGATAAAGGTCGGGCGTATTTCCTGCCGAAATAAAAAAATCACTTAAAGGCATAGCATGTTGGTCGGTCAAGTTTTCAAAATCGCCATTACAAATTAAGTTGCAAGGATTAGGAGCGCATATAGGCAAAGGAGGTGCTTGTACATCAATATAAATGGTTGTAGTATTACCTACATTGCCCTCACATATAGGTACATAACTTAAAATAACCAATCCAGAGTAGCTAGGTAATTGGTTGTAGGTAAAGCTAGTAGGGGTTTCGTTGGTAATGCTGCCTTCCCCCCAAAGAATTTTTAAACAATCGTAACTGCTGGCACTATTATCGTTCTCCAAAATGTTTATTGTTATCATATCATTAGTGGCAGTTAGGGTTTCAAAGTCGTTAACACCTGTTGGTAAGCAAGGTGGAGTACAGGTAGTATAGTCATTTCTATAAGTAGTAGTTATTCCGTCTGACGCAAAACCATACTCTGTATTGAGTGAATAGCCTAAATCACATAAAGTTAATACTTCTTCTGCCCCAGGGTTTCGCTGATGTAACCAGTCAGGACCAAAACCACCACAATAGGTCATTACATTGTCTAAAGGATCATATGAAGCAGAACAGAGACTCCCATCGGCTGGTTGGCATTCAAAATGGCTTAAACTTGAACCGCCTAACCATCCTGTAGGAGAAAAAACAATGTCATTGGTATTGTTAATACCATTAAATACAATACTATTACATGCTGAATAAAGCATACCTGGATCTACAATAGGATTAAAAGTTGTTGTATTACAGTTATTAATAATCAAAGGTGTAGCTGTTCCAGTATTATCTACATTTTCAAGGTAGGTATCATATTTACTAAAAGCAAAGGGCATGCCTTCATCTGCTAAAACACTTTCGCCATTGCTATCAATAAGCGATACAAACCCTAGTAGGTGTATAGCTTCATGTAATACAATACGATATAGGTCGGGTAAAGTTGTTGTAACAATGCTTGCATCGTCATATTCAAGATGATAGTTTTGCCCTGGTTCTGGAAAACTAATGTTAATATATCCATGATAGGCATTTGAAGGGATAAAGTCAGGGTCAATAAGATCTAAATCGGTATAGGAGTTAACACCTCCATTAATTGTTTTCCAAACTTCGCCATAAACTATCCCCTCACTAAAAAAATTATTTATTTGAAAATAGGGCGATGCAGCTCCTTCTACACCTGCTGGCAAATCATCGTCCGTTCTAATTTCTATTCTAACTTTATCTGCTCCTGTAGTAGTAGTAGGTACAATTAAATTAGCTAAATCTCTAAAAACTTGGCATACAACTGCTTGGCGAGCTTGTCCTAAAGTAGCATCACTAAAACCTTGATCAAGTCCTTCTATCACATCTTTATAAACAATGTTAAATATAGGATTAGGGGTAGGATTACATGCTGGTGGGGGCATATCAAAACTTAAAGCAGGCATTTGAATTTGGTTTGCTTTGTAAGCATTTCCGTAGCGGTCATAAAACTTTACTTGTTTATTAAATGTTTGATTATGGTTAGTTTGCCCATAAATCAAATTACCCCCCCACCTAATATACATAATACCACTAATGCGAAAAGCGGCTTTAAAAATAGGGTTTGTTTAATTGTGTTTTTCATAAATAATGTTTTTAAGATTAAAAATATATAATTACTAGGTGCTAGGCAAAGCTTCGCCATACACCTATTTTGTTGGTTTTAAAATAAGTGTAAAAAAAAGAGGTTGTGTTAAAAGGTGTACTAGCTAATCTTAGAAAAAAAATTATCCTGTAGGTAGTGTTTTTTAGCTTTGTGAGGAAAGCCAAAAGGTAGAAGTGTTTAAAGAAATGTTGTGGAATAAACACGCTTAAACAGGACCTATATTTATAGTATTTTGTAATGTTATTGTGTAAATATAAGCCATGTAGTTTAATTATGCAAGTTTTTAACTTTAAAAATTGCCAAGATTAACTTAACAGACACTTATTTACGCTCCGTCCCTAAAGCAACAACAAAGTCAATCTGCACAAAGCAATTCCTCCATAAATAGGCGAAAAATTTAGTCGTAAAACCTTTATAAATATTTTTTTGCTATTCCCTACCAAAAAACCACCAATTTTTATTTACTTTGTAGTCCCGATTGTATATTATCTCACGAACGCAAACAACAAAAAAGCTATGGGATTAGCTAAAACTTACGGCGGCACCGTGTTAGGTGTTGATGCCGTAATGGTAGAAGTAGAGGTAAACGTAGGGGGCGGAAGTATTCGCTATTTCCTAGTAGGTTTACCCGATAATGCTGTTAAAGAAGGACAGTTTCGTATTGAATCGGCCATGCGCAATCATGGCTATAAAACACCCCGACAAAAGGTAGTCATCAACATGGCTCCTGCCGACCTTCGCAAGGAAGGTTCTTCCTATGATCTCACCATTGCTATAGGCATGATGGATGCTGATGGTACACTTGAATCCACTAAAAAAATTTCGGACTATGTTATTATGGGCGAGTTGTCGCTCGATGGTTCTTTGCGGCCTATTAAGGGTGCTTTGCCCATTGCTATACAAGCTCGTAAGCAAGGCTTAAAAGGTTTTATTTTGCCTAAACAAAATGCTAAGGAAGCGGCTATTGTAAACGACCTTGAAGTATATGGTGCCAGCAGTATTAAGGAGGTGGTAGAACTGCTGCGAGGACAAAGTGATTTAGCTCCTACAGTTGTTAATACCCGCGAAGAATTTAAAGAAAACTTAGCCAATGCTACTACCGATTTTTCGGATGTGAAAGGGCAACGAAATATTAAACGTGCACTAGAAATTGCTGCTTCGGGTGGTCATAATGTAATATTGGTTGGGCCGCCAGGGGCAGGTAAAACCATGTTAGCAAAACGCTTGCCAGGCATTCTGCCTCCACTAACTTTGCACGAAGCTTTAGAAACTACTAAAATACATTCCGTTTCGGGACATTTACCTGCCGACACGTCCTTAATTGCTGCTCGTCCTTTTTGTGCGCCACACCACACTATTAGCGATGTAGCCCTAGTAGGCGGTGGCAATAATCCGCAGCCTGGGCAAATTTCTTTAGCGCATAATGGCGTTTTATTTTTGGATGAATTGCCAGAGTTTAAACGCCAAGTACTAGAAGTACTGCGCCAACCAATGGAAGGCAGACGCATTACCATTTCTCGCGCTCGTTTTACGGTAGAGTATCCTGCTAGTTTTATGCTCATTGCGTCTATGAATCCTTGTCCTTGTGGTTACTACAATCACCCCGAAAAAGAATGCGTTTGTGCGCCAGGTGTGGTACAAAAATACCTCAACAAAATCTCAGGTCCCCTGCTCGACCGTATTGATTTACACGTAGAAGTAACGCCCGTTTCGTTTGATGAATTAACGGGTGCTACCGAAACCGATAACAGTGCAAGCATTAGAGAACGAGTGGTTGCCGCCAGAATAGTGCAAGAAACTCGATACAAAGACCACAAAAGTATTTACTGCAATGCCCAAATGCCTTCTAACATGATTCGTAAAACCTGCGAAATTAATAAGGCTGGCCAAACCCTACTTAAAACGGCTATGGAAAAACTAGGCCTCTCGGCCCGTGCCTACGACCGCATCCTAAAAGTTGCCCGCACTATTGCCGACCTCGCCAACTGCCCCGACATTAAAATGGAACACCTAGCCGAAGCCATTCACTTTAGAACTTTGGATAGGGAAAATTGGGCAGGCTAAGACTTTTGTAGAAGGTATTTTTGTAGAAGGTAGAAGGTATTTTGAGGTAGCTTGTATTTTAGATTAGTATCTACTCATGAAAGGCATATATCAAGAAGCCGCAGGCTTCCCTACCGTTACGCTCCAGTCTGGAGACTGGACTAGGCGTTCTT
>JAHDBT010000361.1 GCA_020630215.1 Bacteroidota bacterium | reverse complement strand
TTACATTTGAAGAAAAAATGCTGGAAGAGGGCAAAGAGAGGAAGGAAGTAATGTAAGTAGAAATAGAGTAATAATTGTAGTCGTTTCAAATTTGACAATTCAAATAGCTGATTTATTGAAGCCTTAGATTTTAGGGGATAGTACTTGGTTTTAAGTCGTATTTTTTTGCTCGTAGGAGACTTGCAATTCTTTTATGTGTTGATAGCTTTTTGTTTAGGTAGGAATTGTTCTACATATATTAGTGTTTCAATAATCCTTGGGTAAATGGTAAACTCTGAATTGGCAAAATTTAGTTTAGGGTCACTTGGTAAACGTCCATTGGTAATCCCTACAAAATATTGGTGTTTCTCACTTTTCTCTAGCATCTGTTTGATTAGATCAAGTCCAGTGCTTTCTGGTTTATGTGGAGGTGATGTTCTAAGTCCAATTGATTGCCAAGTTTTTCTCCAATCATTTAAAAGAATTAAATCGGCTTTTTGGTAAGCACTTTTTTCTGCTAATTTTACAGTAATCGAACCAATTTCCCCATTCGACATTTCTGCATCTAAATTAAGATTTAAATCTAGGCGTATTTCTGGTAATGTAATTTTTTGAACATTTTGAAACCCCATTACCGCCAACTTTGTTAAGATTTCTCCTTGAATGCCATCGTTAGCACTAATTAGAAAAATGTTCTTCTCTTTTTTAAAACGTATTTCTCTTTCTCCTTGATCTATGAGTTCTAGTAAGCCTACCTTTTTTGCTTTTACCGTATCGCCAATAATATCGGAAACTTCTTTTTCTGCTAGTTCTTTAGCTCCTTTAAAATATGCCCAGCATAAAAGAACAAAGCCTGCAACACTCAAGGGAATCCCTAGATTTTTTATGCCTCGTAGATTGTCTAAAAACGACAACTCTAAAGATTTGATTTCATTTTTTAAACTACCAACTTCGTTCTCCCATTTTTCAGTAGGTTTATTATTAGGGGAACTCATACTGATACTTTTTTCAATTGAAGTTATTGTTTGATTTGCAGCATCTAATTTATGGGCTAGTTGCGATTGATTATAGCAGGTGAATCCAGATAATGCAAGACTAAAAGCTATAGCCAAAATGAATATGCCTTTTTCCATGTTCGTTGTTTTTTAAACTTTACTAATCTTAACCCACCCCAATTGCTGATACCCGTGCATACATACGGTGCGAGTAATAGGAAATATAGGAGTAGTAAAGTTACCTAAATTTAAAAGCTTGCATAGTTTGTAAAACGAGCTTTTGTTTTTATTATGTATTGCTAATCCTATAGAGTTAGTGAAATATGTTTTTCCAGAACCAATTCTCAGATAGCAGAATTCGTTATTCTCTTCAATCTTATCTAAATCGTTCATGAGACGATCATAAAATTTCATTAATTTTTTATATACGTCTTTATTTTTGGGGGCTGCATTTTTTAATTGGTCTTTAATTGTAGAGTAGTTATAGGATAAATTTTCATAACTAAAATAATTAATGACTTCAAAGAGTAAAGTAATATCATTGCTATTTAAATACTGTAGGTATTTATGAGAAAATTGGGGGATAATGTTAATCTGGAAATTTGATTGCTCCTTTGTTTTAATTGTTTCTTTAAGTTCAGGTATTCCAGAAGAATTGGTTAAAATATTGAATCTTTGAGTTTGATGAATTTCTTTAGCATTAGGATGAAATAGCTGTGTGTCACTAATTCGCATTAACGAAAAATCCATTCTAGTTCTATTTTTATTTGTTTGCTGAATGTCTCCAAATAATTGCACTGAAAATTTTGATATACTAGTACTTAGCTTTTTTCCTTCAAATTTAATTTTGTCTAAACAGTCATTAACCTCCTTTTTTTGTGTCTTGTCAAGTCCAAAATCATTTTGCTCTTCCATAAGTTCGTTATATCTATTTACATACTCTTGCACACTGCTGAATGAGTAATTGATTTTACTTATTAGTTGTTCTAATACTTTGCGTGATTTTTCAGAATCAGAATCACTAAGCCAATCATATAAAATAGCCGTTTTAATAGCCCCTTTTATGCTGCTTCCAGGTAGATAGGGAGTACCTGCATTGTGGACTATAGTCTTAATACGTACCCTAGAGTCTACAGTATCTAAGCCAAATACATTATAAGTTTCTTTTGCATAATCAATTGGCATTAAGCCCAAAAAATTAGGCAAAAAGTTTGCCAAATCAAAATCAGATTTTGTAGCACTTTGGTCAATTCCTACTCTTATTCCTTCCACATATTGATCAATCAGCTTTGGATCTTTTAAAGCTTCCTCTAGTACTTTTTGATCAACATAATGTACTTTGTTGCCTTTAATAACAAAATCTCCATAAGGTGAAAGCACCCCCTCATGCCCAATGCTAACAGGCGTAATGGTTTCTATTTTTAATTGATGATTATGCATAAAATTAGGCTTCATTGCTCTTGGGAATTAAATTTGAATGAATGGGAATACAAAAAGATTTACCGTTTCTTAAAAAAGGATTTTGAGTAACACTAATAGAAGGAATTTGTCCGCTAACTTTTTCTTTGGTAATAGCACCTTCTGCTATCATTTTTACCCTTTTTAATACGCCATCTTTAATAGTAGGTCGTCCGCCTCGTGTTACAATATCGTAACATAAATAATTAGGGAGTTCTGTTGTTTTAGGATTGCTAAGTGATAGGGTTGCATAGTAGGAGGCAGGTGTAGGCTTAGGTTCTGTTTCTGTTTCTGTTTCTGTTTCTGTTTTAAGTTCTAAAGTATCCATATCTACGCCTAAAAAATGACCACATCCAACCATGCGTTCGCCTCCTATACCTCCATCTGCTAATAAACGTAAGGCATCAAAAAAGAGCGTGAAATAAGAGGCATTTGCATCGGCATCTGCTAAAAAATAAAAATGCACATTAACTGGCACTTTTTGCCCATTTTTTTGCTCAATAATATTATTGGCTAATTGCAAACTTGTTTGATAATATAAGGCATCTGTTGTAATACGTTTATGTACTTTTACTTTTGGAAGCGAATTAATGCGATAAATATTTAGCTTCTGCATTTCTGCTTTCGAAATGTTAAGCCCTAATTCTTCTTTGTGAAGCAAAAACTTATTTTGTATAGTAATACATTGGATGTCCCAGTCTTTAGGTAAAATGCCTTCTTCCCAAACTCTTTTAGAAATAAATTTTATTTTCCTAATGGCTTTTTGATTCTCCGCATTTGCTAGTGTATTATAACTATAAGGCTTGGGCAAAAAATAGATGTATTTTTGGGCTATTTCTAAGCAATAAAAACCAGAAGATATTTTAATTTTATCTTCCTTAAATGCATCAACCAACTCATCAACAGCAGATTTATTACTTATTTTACTAGCCGTATTAATAATTGCCGAAAATAAAGTATCTGAATGTAAATAGGTGCTTGTGTCATCTAAAGAGGTATTTTCATCTAGGGCTATTTTCCCAAAATGAAATAGGCTGTTAGGTCTACATTGAAGAATGATAGCATTCATAAATTTTTTTTTAGTAGAGAGTATAAGTATTAATTCGTTGTTTCTGTTGTGGCCTTTTCTGTTGCTCGAAAATCAAAACCAAATTCTTCCGCTTTTTCGCTATATTTTCCATTATCAATTTTTCTTTCCTTAAATTTAATATTATTAAAAACAATTTGTCCATAGCCACGCGAGCCACTACCGCCAATATAATCGTGTTCTAAAACATACATGGCAGTACGAATTTTTTCTAAGTGTTCCATTTTTTTATTGTCATTATAAACATCATACACCATCTCAAAAGTAAAAAAGGAACCTGCAGGTACTCTTTCTAATTGCCGAGGATGTTCTGCCGTGCCTTTTATACGATTAATGGTGTTTTCCCATTTTACATTGGTATAATCGAAATCTAAATTATCTCTGTCAAATTTAAAATTCTTTGTATCAAGAAAAGCATCTCGAACAATTAAGCGGGTTACTTTTCCACCTTTGTTATTTGGGTCATCTCCAGAACTGCCAAAAATTTTAAGCATATAAGGAAAGTCCGTATCTATAGGTATCTCTTTGTTATTCGCCTTTCTTTTTATTTTATCATCCTCCGTTAAATCTTTTTCGCTTACAGCTAACGAACCTTCCATTTTGGCTAATAAACTGCGTAGCTTGCCTTTTATAGAACTGCCAGGAATAAAAGGAATGCCATCGGGCGTTTTAATTACATTTAAATCCACACCACCTATATCAAGTGCTGATTTAGAACCACCAACATGCAAACCTGTTTTGGTTTCTATTTGTCCTGTTATAAATACTTTGCCTATTAATTTCATGGTTTTATTTTGTTTATTTTTATTTGTCGTAATATTTATGGTATGCTAAAACTGCCTCAAAAAATGCTAGGAAACCTTTATGTTTTTCATGGTTTTCTGGTATATTTTCGACTCCTATTTTTCTCAAAAGGTTATCTAGCAATTTTAACAGATTATGCATCCCTATTTTATTTTTATCAGTACGTCCTGCTATATATGCTAATTTGGGACGTTTAAGGGGGAGTTCTTGTAAAGAGGCATCCTTTACATCCCTAAATATATTTCTTAATTGAGAAGTTGTAATGTGTTTTTTTTGACTATTTACACGAACAAACTTTTCTATTTTATTAATAAGTGCATGATTTACTGTTTTATGCATGTTTAAAATTAGAGCATAATCTTCAGGTGAAATAATTGGTTCTTGTTTATTTTTATAATTGTTATTTCTTTTGTCGTATCCCATAATTAATGGTTTTGTTTAGTATTAATATTTATTTTCGAGTTAAAAATTCTCCTAAACGTGCGGCAATAGGAAAGGCCATAGGATTAGTTGTTTCTTTTTTTGCAAACACATCTACTAAAGCAGTTGTATATTTTTTGATGATGATATCCATATCATCTCGATTTTTTGTATTGCGAATAAAATACTGTAATCGCCAAACTTTAGGTGCCGAAATACTCTCGCCATTTAAAAGGCGTGTTTGTAAATTTTCGTAACCTATTGCACTTAATTTAATTCTGTTAAGAATGCCCCTCGGTTCCTCTTTTTCGTTAATGAGTTTTTGCAGATGAAGAGCAGTATCTAGGGCGGTATCAAAGCCTTCCCATCTTAAAACCTCGTTAAAAATGCAAATTCTATTTTTAGGTTTTTTGTAGCTAACAGGATTTCCTTTTTCATCTAAAGTAGGAATAGTTGTATCTTTTGCAGCATCTAAAGCATCTTCTACTAATTGTGCAAAACGCACTACTGGAAAATGTGCATCAACCAAGATAATACCTGCCGAAAGGGTAATTTGTTTTTCTTCTACTTTTATGCCTTTTTTTAATGCTTCTCCTAAGCCTGGTATACTGAGTAAGTAATTTTGAAACTCCTTAAAAGCATTACGTAATTGTTGACAAAATAGTAAAATAGCATCCCATGCGCCTACAAAAAAACAATCGTCGCCGCCTGCAAAAACGGTGTAAATATTATCGTGAAATTTTTCCTTGTTTTTAGTAATTTGTAAATCTCCTGTTGGGTCTTTTTTAACATTGGTATAAGTAAAATGGGCTTGTAATAATGTTTTTACAAAAGTCTCGAAAAACCAAAACATAGCAAGCGATAATTGATGCGTATTTTTAATAGTTGTAGTACTAGAAAATAAATTGCCTAAATTATCAATATCCATTTTTAGGATGCCTAACTTAGCGGTACCTGTTCGCATTTTGGCGAAATCTGCCAAACAATCAAACTCTATAATATCATCTGGTGAAATTTGTGAGGCTAGGCGTTCCTTCTTTGGTAAGTCGTTAAATTGAGCATTAAAATTTTTAATGTAGGCATCGTGTTTAGTAATTAATTCGCTTGTCCAAATAGGCAATTGATTAACTACTTTTTCTGAAAACTCCCATGCTTTTTTAGAAATAGGAGCAGGACTGTTTTTTTCAATTAAATGTAATTGTTTCGATAATAAATACATGTCATCTCTACTTACATAGTTTTCATTGTGTTGTATATCGTCTAACTCGTTGTTTTTTTTGGTAATAGTAAAGCCTTTGCTTTCTGTAAGTTGTTTAGAAAAACGCTGCCATTTTGATTGTTTGGAATTAATGGTATAGGTAGCAAAGCCATCGGCAAAATTTTGGAATTTTACGAGTTTTTGGAGATTGGTATTTTTATTTAAAGTACGCCAGACTTCGCCAAAATGTCCATCGCTAGTAAAACCATTAGGACTTAATTTAACATAGGAAAGGATAATATAAAGTTCTTCTTTTTTTAGGTAAGCTTGAATTGTTGCTTGTAAATTTTTAAAAGTAGTATCGAAGTTAGCAACATTTTGGATGTTTAAAAATAAATAAAAATTGCCACCGCCATTATAAAGTAGTTGTACATTTTCTTCTTTAAAAGTATCATTAAAAAGCTCTAGTACTACCTCGCAAATAGCTTGTATATAAAAGCTACGAGCCTTTAAGGTTTTGGCTGCACCTTTGCTTTTTACATAAAAAATAAAATCTTGTATACCGCTTATATCGCATTTTACAAAATAATTGTATGCCTTATAATCCTCCATATCAGGTGCGGTTGCTAGGAGTTTTTTTAGTGCAGGTAATTGCTGTAAAAATAATGACTGACTCATAAAAGTGGGGACTATTTTTATAATAGTTTAATAATGTGGTTTGCTATTGGGCTTGTACAGTTTTAGTTACAGCTATTTTTTTTCTTTCTGTTTTTTCGGGTTTAGGTACTTTTTTAATAACACCAAAACCTTTACTTACTCCTTTGCCTATACCTACAAAAGAGGGGAGTAGGGCATTGCATTTAAAATTAACATGAAACCCTAGCATATTAATACCTTTAAATACTAAATTACGAGGGTAGGGAATATTAGTAATGGTAACTTTAATATGTTGTTGCCGTTGCCAATGCATACCTTTGGCAAAAGATATTATATGTGAACCGAGTAGTTGCTCTAAAAACTGCATTTTATCAATAATAGCATCTAATGCTTGATAGGTATCAAAATTTTCTTGATTGAGTGCTAACCAATTGTAAAGTTTGTAATTGTGCATCTCCTCACTACAAGCAAGCGTTACATATTTTAAATCGAGGGCAGCAATAGCCAATTTTTTTGCTTCCCCATTTATATAAATATCCCAAGTTTGTTGGGCTAATAAATTGTGTAAAGCTTCTACGCCTTCTTCAATGCAAATTAAACCTGCATTGCTATTTTTGCCAAATGTTTTATATTGTATTAGTGGATAATCGTAGCGATAATTTTTAGGACTGTTATTATCGTGATTGTGATAAAGGATGTGTTCTTGCCCAACTTTTTGGATAATTGCGCCTCGAAACTGATCTATTTCTCGGTAGGAAATAGGTAAGTCAAAAACAATTTTGAGTAAGCGTATTTTTTTCATTTTTGTTGCTAGGAATAATTTGTTTGTTAAGAACCTTTTATTTGTTTCGGTGGCTAATTTATAAAAACTTATTCATAATCCCAATATTTTTCCGTCATTTTTTGAAAAAAATCT
>JAHDBT010000360.1:6410-7521 GCA_020630215.1 Bacteroidota bacterium | reverse complement strand
TTTTCCATCTTTCTGGTAAAGCACAAGGACTCGCATCCTCTTCAATTCTTTCCATTCTTGTTACCAAAGCAAATCCATTAGGAATTGAATAATAGCTTTTTTCATGGTATCCACATAATCGCAGCGTATTATCTAAAGTACGTCCTAAATCATACAAATTGTCTGTACCATCAAACATACTTGATTCAAGTAAATGATTAGTAGAAGCCCTAGGCGGAGGAAATGGAAAAGATGGCAGAATAGAACGTATTTTGTTCTTTACCTTTCCAGTCCATAAAAAATCAGGTGGAATGTTTTCTATATCAGATAATAAATAAGAACTAGCAACACTCAGTTCAATACTGCGAAAAGTTCCACGAATAGTTTGCTCTTCCTTCGTAAGTTCTTTCATAAATATATCTAAGAAAGAAATGGTATCATATCGCACATACCTATCTTGAATTTGCTCAACATATGGTATAAATTCATTTTTAACATTTGCAACAACAAATGATTTACTATTTTTATTCGCATTATTCAGTTCTACAAAATGTTGTTTCTGTTTTTCCTTAACGGAATTATTCTTGTTATTCAAAAAAGCATCAATCATTACTATATCTACAGGCGGCTTCGATTTTGATGTTTTAACAACATGCCCAATATCGTTAAATGGAATTAGCCCTTCTTTAAAAAACTTATTTTTTACATCAACTGGCACTAAATAATTACCATTCTTAAAATTAAAAACATAACCGGCGTAATAGAAAAGCGAAATAGCACTGTCCTTACTATAAAAATTATCAATTGCCTTTTTCATTTCATACTGGGTTCCGTCTGTTATTAAGGTAACTTTATAATCATCTGCCAAAAGCGCATCCTTTAACTTAATGCAATCTGTTTCCGAAGATGCGAGATCTGCTAACTTACTGTAAGTACTATTATTTATTATTAAAGCCTGCTTAATTTGTCCGTATCCTATTTGAGGCATTAATACCAAAAAAATAATTGCATAGAAAAATTTCACTAGGTTGGTTTTCATATTATATAACGATAATTAATTTTGCTTGCTTAATATGGGTAGTGACTCAAAACCTAAGTTCTTGATGACCCAAGCCTTGTCTTTTTTTCCTGC
>JAHDBT010000360.1:3941-6397 GCA_020630215.1 Bacteroidota bacterium | reverse complement strand
GTAGCAGAAAAAAAATACGGCGACTTAATCATCAGAAACTTAAGTTTTGAGCCAGTAGGCTAATATACTAAATCATTGTTTACTGTCCAACTTTTCTTTCAAGTTAAAAGCTATCTAAAACAGCCTTAATAAACAACTTTGCATGTGCAAGTTTGCAATTACCTATACTATATGCCAATTATTTTTAGAACTTAGATAAATATGCCTATTTTCTTAACAATCGAAAAAACACTACCTTTAGCAACCGACAAACAATACCCAACCAAAACAAATTCTATGCTATTAACACAAATACCCAATCTTTACATTACACATCATCCTAAAAAGGGACGAGGGGTTTATTGCTTGCAGGCTATTGCGGAAGGTTCTATTATAGAGGTTTGCCCTTTAATTATTATTCCCGAAAAAGATACCCAATTGCTAGACAAAACTTATCTTTTTCATTATTATTTTAAGTGGGAAAATAACCAATCGGCAATTGCTTTGGGGTATGGGTCGCTTTACAATCATGCGGCTTTGCCTAATGCCGAATCGGTTAATTTAATAGATAGTGCTGAACTGCGAATTGTGGCCATTAAGGATATTGCTGCTGGGGAAGAGATAACCCTTAACTACCAAGGCACGGCTAAAGAACCGGGTTGCAAATTGTGGTTTGAAGTGTTTGAAGAATGAGTAAAACAATGCAAAGCATCACACAGCTAGACATTTTTAGCCAACCTAATTAATTACGTATATGTAGATCGTCCTACGGCACTTTTTCCTACAAAAAACCTATCACATCGGAATAAATTCCGATGCTACAAGGTCGTTCATGCCTACGGCATTGCAAAATGTATAGCTGTGTGGCAAAGCATAATAAAAAAATCCCCACCTATTTATTAAACAAGTGGGGATTTTTAATAGTGGCAAAGAACCTATATTATACTTTTAATCCTTTGCTTTTATGCCAAAGTATTCCATTTCTTGTTCGTTTATTTCAATTCCTCCATTAATTGCTTCTTCAATATACTTTCGTCCTTTCTTTTTAGTGCCACTTTCAAAATAGGCCATCCCCACCAAAAAGGTAGCATCAACTGCCCATTTATCATTTTGTGCAATATAAATAGTTCTTGCTTTTTCACCATGTTCTATCGCCTCCTCAAATTTTTTCATAACCAAGTAAGAACGGCAAGCACCAAAATAACCTTCGGGATGGTCGGGCGCTAACTTTTCTAGTATTAAATACTCTTGTAAAGCGGCTTCTAACTTCCCTTGTAAATGGTATACAACGCCGAGGTTTTGATGCGCCATCTTTCCTTCTGGATACAATTCAATAGATTTTTTATAATAAAATGCAGCACTATCCATTTGTCCTAATCTACGGTATACAACCGCCAAATTATCGTAGGCTTCTATAAAATTATTATCGCAGCTAATGGCCATTTTATAATATTTAATGGCATTTTTTGCATCGCCAGCAAGGGTATAATCGTGCCCTTCATTGTACGCATCAAGTGCATCATTAGAAACACTAGAATTGTATATTTCCGATTCGGTGCTGAGTTGCTTGTTGATTCTTTTTACACTAGGCAACTCGTTTACCCATGCCGCTAACTTATCCTTTTTTTGCAGTTTTAAAAGTTTATTCAACTCCTTATTAGCTGCTATACCTTTGTTATTTTCTTGTTCTCTTTCATAAGCCATCAGCATACTTTCATAGGCATATAAATAGGCTTCCGCTTTATCGGCATTAGGATAATTAACCAGCAGGTGTTTGGTGAAACCGCCTAAATAAACCACTAACAAATTTGGACTTGTTTCGGTTAATGCAACAATCGTTTCATCTATCTCTACCTTTACTAGGGGCGTTCCTTTGAGCCATTCTAGCAAAAAAGAGTTGGCAGCCCTTCTTTTTTCTACATCCTCGGTAAAAGGAGTTGTTTCGAGCCACGAAATGCATCTTTTAATGTCGGGTAGGTATTTTTCGTAATCTGTTGTTTGATTAAACGCATAATTGGGAGGCAACTCAAAATCCTGGACTTGTGCCCGTAGGTAGTTGGCATCAAAAAAGAGGATGTTGGCAATGGTGTAAATAATTAAGACATAACGAAACATAGTAATTAATTTATCATTAGCTAATTCAGTAATGGGATTTGCGAAAGTTAATAATTGATATGGTACTAATGATGCGCTTGTTTAAAGATACCTTTTTTTTTCTAAAATAACGAATGTGGTATAAATTTAATATTGCCTAAATTTCGATGTTTGCCCGTTTTGCTAACGTAATTGTTTGAATTTAGCGTCGGTAAGAAAATATCAAAATGTCTGAGTTTGGATGACCCAGATGTTTGGATTTTTTGGATGCTATGCTAACGTAATTGTCTGAATTTGGATGACCCAGATCTTTGGATTTTTTGGATGCTATGCTAACGTAATTGTCTGAATTTGGATGACCCAGATGTTTGGATTTTTTGGAT
>JAHDBT010000360.1:0-3841 GCA_020630215.1 Bacteroidota bacterium | reverse complement strand
TATGCTAACGTAATTGTCTGAATTTGGATGACCCAGATGTTTGGATTTTTTGGATCTAACGTTAGCAAGGGAAAAATCAAACCTCCATCGCCAGCATATAAAAAATTCTAAATCTTAAATCCTCAATTTTAAATGAGTCCCCTCCTAGCATCAGCAGAAAAAAAATCAAATATCAAGAATCAAAAATCAAACCTCCCCCGTCAGCATATAAAAAATCCTCAATTTTAAATATCTCCTCCCCTAACTTCTCCTACAATCCTAACCGCTTCCACAGCTTCTTTCACATCATGCACTCGCAATAACTTGCAGCCATTAAGCAAGGCAATCGTATGCGCTACGGTGCTGCCATTCAGGGCATTAGCGGCATCTACTTCAAGTAAATTATAAACCATACTTTTTCGAGAAATACCGCACATAAGGGGTAAACCAAAAATTTTAAATTCGGGTAAGCTGTTTAGGAGTTGGTAATTGTGTGCTAGGGTTTTTCCAAAACCAAAACCGACATCGAGTATAATATCGTGAACGCCTAGTTGGTGAAGTTGGGCTGTTTTCTGTTCAAAATAACCAATCACCTCCTGCACCAAATTTTCGTAACTAGGGTTTGTTTGCATTGTAGCGGGTTCGCCTTGTAGGTGCATCAGCACATAAGGTACATTTAGTTGGGCAACGGTTATCCACAAATCCGCATCAAAGCTACCTGCCGAAATATCGTTGACCATTGCCGCACCTGCTGCTACTGCATAACGAGCCACTTTACTATGCACCGTATCAACCGATAAAATGGCAGATGGAAATTTTTGGTGTATCGCTTCAATAGCAGGAAGCACCCGTTTCAACTCCTCCTCCGCATCAATCATTTTAGCTCCAGGTCTCGACGACATCCCTCCTACATCAATAATTGCCGCCCCATCCCTTAGCATTTTTTCTGCTTGTGCTAGTAGGCTTGTTGCGTCGCTAAATTGTCCGCCATCGTAAAACGAATCGGGCGTAACATTTAAAATGCCCATTACTTGCGGACGGCTTAAATCTAGCAACTTATCCTTACATGTAATAGTGGTTATTTGAGGAAAAAAAGTGTTTAAAATAGTCATGATTGAACTTTTCAACTAAAAGATTAGTTATTTAACTAAAAACATAGTACATTTGCAATGTCAGCAAAAATAAGGGCGTGATTCGTAGTAAAAAAAAGTTTTTTGAAACGAAAACCGAATTGCTTTTTTTAATTACCAAATTAACAAAGTAAATATTTACCTTTGTAGCCTAGTAGCGGATGAAAAATAAGTCATCGCTTTATGCGCCGTTGTTGTTTTTCCGTTACTTAATCACATAAAAAACACAAAGGTGAGCAAAACTACGGAACAATATAATGCGGTAATAACAAAGTGCAAAGATATTTTTGTAAAAAAAACAAAAGACTATGGCACAGCCTGGCGTATTTTACGCCCGATATCGCTAACCGATCAAATTTTTATTAAGGCACAACGTATTCGTACTATCGAAGACAAAGGTAATCAGAAAATTGTAGAGGGCAGAGCGGAGGAGTTTATTGGCATTATTAATTACTGTATTATGGCCATTATTCAATTAGAACTTCCTGCCGACTATACCCTAGAAATACCTTTAATCGAAGCTACCCAACTTTATGACAACCAAATTGTTACGATACAGGACTTAATGTTGGCTAAAAACCACGATTATGGCGAAGCATGGCGCAGTATGCGAATTAGTTCGATGACCGATTTGATTTTAATGAAATTACTCCGCATTAAACAAATTGAAGACAACCGTGGCCAAACGCTCATTTCGGAAGGGATTGCAGCAGGCTATTCTGATATTGTAAACTATGCGGTATTTGCCCTCATTAAACTAAGCGAACAGAACTAGGGCTAGTTGGTAGAAGATACATAGTACTTGGATTTGCACGGTTCTGCTTTAAATAGCTCAAACTTTTATTACAGCCGTTAGCCAGTAAAACAATTTATGATATTTACTGTTGTAAAACAATGCTATCCTTATTTGTTATACAAAGCTAATTCCCCTCCTTTGGAGGGGCAAGGGGAGGGTAAAAAGTATATTTAAAAAACAAAACGAATGGTATTTTGCCTAAAAAATCAAGGTTTATCAAAGGTATTTGCTATCTTATGATTAGGTAAAGTCCTTCAAAAAAACTTACTACTTAGCAGGTAAAAATAATTTAGCAGTTTAGCAATTCAACAATTTATAAAATAAGTAATCAACCATAAATAAAAGGATATGAATTTATATTCGCTAGTAGGATTAATAGCCCTTATTGCTATAGGGGTAACAATTGTAACGGCATTGGTGCAAAAACCTAAAAACTGGTTTTTCTCCTATTTACGAAATTTCTTAGGCACCTTTTTCATTTTTTCGGGTGTCGTAAAAGCCATCGACCCAATGGGTACGGCTTTCAAAATGAAAGATTATTTCAGCATTTTTACCGAATATTTCCCCCTAGATTTTCTGTGGGATTTAGGCGCACAACTCGCCCTCCCCATTTCGGTATTTATGATTGTGCTAGAAATAGCTCTAGGCGTAGCGCTCATCCTAGGCACCCTCCCCAAAATTACCCTAGGATTATATGCTGGACTCATTTTGTTTTTCACCTTCCTCACAGGTTTTTCTGCCTACACAGGCAAAGTAACCGATTGTGGCTGCTTTGGCGATTTTGTAAAACTTAAACCGATTATGTCTTTTTATAAAGATATATTTTTAACGGTATTGGTTATTCTAGTAGCCTTGATGAGTAAAAACTTAACGCTGCTCACTAAAAAAAGTGCGGCATTTGTGGTACTAGGCGTATTAACCCTGGCTTCTCTAGGATTTTGTATGCGTAATATTAACGACCTACCAATTGTTGATTTTAGAGCTTACAAAGTAGGCACCGATTTAAACAAAGGACGCTCGGATGAAGGACTAGACGCAGGAGAAACCAAAACGGTTTACACCCTTAACAATGCAACAAGTGGCGAAACTAAAAAAATTGATAGCAAAGAATATATGGACTCTGGTATTTGGAAAGATAAGTCGTGGTCGATAGATAAAGCCAAAACAGAAACGGTGGTAGTACGAGAACCAGAATTACCAAAAATCAAGGATTTCTTTTTGTTCAATGAAGCAGGCGACGACGATACAGACTCCTTAATGACGCGAGCAGGCTACCAATTTTTTGTAACAAGCTACGACCTAAGTAAAACCAACCCCGATAAATTTAAAGACATTAATGCAGTAATGAGTGCCGCCAAAAAAGAAGGCGTACCTGCTATTGGCATTACCTCTGGCGACATTGCCAAAAACCAACAACTAGGTAATAATTTATACCAATGCTACAACCTAGATGCCATTCCAATTAAAACCATGATGCGCTCTAATCCTGGGGTGTTGTTAATTAAGGATGGGGTGGTGAAAGGAAAATATCACTACAAGCATATTCCTGAATGGGGTAGTTTGAAGAAGGAATTTGGGATTAGATAATTCGTAGAGACGTGGCACTGCTACGTCTCCCCCCCCCTACAATACTAGAGATATACGTAACAATAATAGACGTAGTGAACATCACTACTTTTTGAATTGGAATGCCCCCTATATTCCCTACAAAATCCTTCCGTTTTACGGAGGGATTTTATATTTTTAGGTTAGGCATAAATGTACAATTCGGTTTTATTTGTTCCGTATGTGCGTACAGAAAACCCATGAATTTTCTCTACATTAAGCAAACAAAAACCCACAAAAAACAATTTAGACCCTATGTTATGCCACCAAAACATATAAAAAAAGCCTAATTTTGATCTGCGAACATTTTAAAGGGGGTATTTTTTAATAA
>JAHDBT010000359.1 GCA_020630215.1 Bacteroidota bacterium | reverse complement strand
CATTAATTCCAATACCTATTTGGCGTAATATTAAAAGTTGGTGGAAAAACTACGTAAAGCTTATCGCACTAGTTCCGAAATACATCGCAAAAAAGGACATGATTACATTAACAGATTGCAAATTGCTACTAGCGACTATTTAAAAATTTGTCGGGAGATTTCTGCCAAGGTTTTAATAACCATACAAGATTACAAGGAGCATAATGAGCTGAAAATCAATGTATTATTAATAGAATTGAAAAGGTATCATGATTTATTAGTCTTGTTTGTTAGCCAAGTAGAACGTCGTATTATATTTGGAGAGCAAATTCCTCATGAGGAAAAATTATTTTCTATATTTGAGCCACACACCGAGTGGCTCTCTAAAGGTAAATTACATCGTCCAGTAGAATTAGGGCGTAATGTATGTGTCGTTAGTGACCAACATCAATTTATTCTTTTCCACGAGGTACTTCAAAAAACAGTTGACAAACATACGACCATTGGCATAGGGAAAAAGGTAGTTGAATTATACAAAAAAGAACATTACAAACATAAAAGTATTAGTTTTGATAGAAATTATTATTCTTATGCAGCAAAAATAAAACTAACTGCTTTATTTGAATTTGTTGTTTTACCCAAGCCAGGCAAAAAAACAGAACAAGTAAATCAATTAGAAAACTCGACACGATTTGTACAGTTACGAAATGCACATAGTGCAGTAGAGTCAAACATTAATCACTTAGAGCAAACTGGATTGGATAAATGTCCAGATAAAAAAGAAAAAGGTTTTAAAAGGTATGTGGCTTTAGGAGTTTTAGCCTACAATTTACAACGGCTTGGAAAACTGTTAAGAGCTGCATAAATTAAAATAAATACAACAAACGTACTGCCTGCTAAAAATCACCCTACTCGGATGCCGAGATGGAAGGGTATGCCTAAAAATGAGCAAGTAGTATAAATAATGAACTAAAATGATGCTACAGCAATGACTTACATTAAATTATTGCTGTGAGCACCATCAAAAAAAATAAAAAATAATTTTATCTATGTGTTTTGACTTTCGCTTTGCGATTCTCGGTCAGGCACTATTTAGTCAGGTTAAATAAATACATGAATTATATCTTTTGTAGTTAGGGACCCAAGTGCGCTTTAGCGTACTTTTGGATAAAATGAACGGTGGAGTTCAGTCCCCCGAATAAAGAAGGATTTTACCCCCTCTAAATCAACAAACTAAACAAATCCGAATCCTTATCAATATGCATAAACTCAAAGGCAGAATCCTTCATACGCTGCACCAATGGCGCATAATCATTCTTATCTTTTAGTTCTATACCTACTAGGGCTGGGCCGCTGTTGCGACTGGTTTTTTTGGTGTACTCGAAGGTGGTAATATCATCGTTTGGGCCAAGCACATTATCTAAAAAGTCTCGGAGTGCGCCAGCACGTTGGGGGAATTTTACAATAAAATAATGTTTTAAACCCTCGTATACTAAGGAGCGTTCTTTTATTTCGGGCATCCGCTCAATATCGTTGTTGCCGCCGCTAATAATGCAGACAATGTTTTTACCTTTTATTTGGTCTTTGTAAAAATCTAATGCCGCTACCGATAAAACGCCTGCAGGTTCTACTACTATAGCATCTTCGTTGTACATGCTTAAAATATGGCTGCACACTTTTCCCTCTGGCACTAAACACACCTCTTTCAAAATTTGACGGCAAATAGCAAAATTCAAACTGCCTACTTGTTTAACCGCCGCCCCATCTACAAACGTATTTATTTTATCCAAGGTTACCACTTCCCCTTTCGCTAGTGATTGATGCATCGCAGGCGCACCCTCAGGCTCCACCCCAATAATTTGCGTGCTAGGACTCAAGGTTTGAAAATACGTGCCTACACCAGCACTTAATCCGCCGCCGCCAACAGGAGCAAACAAAAAATCAATATCTCCTTTTTTAAACTGATTGAGGATTTCGGCACCTACTGTTCCTTGTCCTGCAATAACCAAAGCATCTTCAAAAGGATGTACAAACACCTTCTTTTGTGCTTGTGCATAACTGCGTGCTTGTTTATTGGCCTCATCAAATGTATCGCCAATTAAAATAACTTTTACCCAGCTTTTACCCAGTTTTTCTACTCGATTTATTTTTTGCAAAGGCGTAGTGCTAGGCATATAAATTTCGCCCTTAATTTGCAGCAGCTTACACGAATGTGCCACCCCCTGTGCATGATTACCCGCACTCGCACACACAATCCCCTGCGCTTTTTCGGCAGCACTTAAATGCACCATAAAGTTGTACGCCCCCCTAATTTTGTAGGAGCGAACCATCTGCAAGTCTTCTCGCTTCAAAAAAATATTGGCTTCGTATTTTTCGGAGAGGTTGAGGTTGTGCTGTAAAGGAGTTTCTGCTATCACATCATTAAGGCGGTTGCTGGCCTTAATAATATTTTGAATCTGTATGGTAGGAGTTGTTGTCAATTGTTTTTTTTTAAGACCGCTTTGCTGTCAGTAGTCAGATCATTCGCTGCGCTCATTGTCAGACCGCTTCGCTGTCAGTTTTTATATGCAGGCGTTTTTTTGTGGTCAGTTTTTAGATCATTTGCTTGTGTTTATTACTAGAGTGATTTGCTATTAGCTTTGTGTGCTTCCCTAAGCCTTGCTCCTTCGTGTTCTTAAAAAAACAGGTATATGAAGTACCAACTTTATCCTAATTAATGTTAGGAATGTAAAGTTAAGACCAAATAAAACCTCCGAACCTTTGCGTCTTCGTGTCAAAAAAAAACGATGCTTAAAAGCTCCTATAATACCTGCTTGCTAAACGGGAAAACTTAAAAGTACCTTCTACCTGCTACAAAAACACCTTCTACTTTCTACAAAAAAAAAACTAACTAGCCGTCTTAATTTCCGTCAAACTCTTATCCCAATCTTCCCCAGAAATAAGCGTGCGGAAATCAACAGGTACTACGC
This sequence comes from Bacteroidota bacterium, assembly GCA_020630215.1. Taxonomy (GTDB): domain Bacteria; phylum Bacteroidota; class Bacteroidia; order Chitinophagales; family UBA2359; genus JAHDBT01. Next base: position 4,599 of record JAHDBT010000359.1, on the reverse strand, counting down.
TCGAAACGCCAGCTTCTTGCATCGTTACGCCATAAATAACATCAACCGATGCCATCGTATTTTTGTTGTGCGTTACAATAATAAACTGCGACTGCTCCGAAAATTTGCGGATAATTTTGGTAAACTTACTCACATTCGAATCATCAAGTGGCGCATCTACCTCATCCAAAATACAGAACGGGGCAGGCTTTAATAAGTACAACGAAAATACAAGTGCAAGTGCCGTTAATGATTTTTCGCCTCCCGATAATTGGTTGATGGATTGTGGTCGTTTGCCTTTAGGTTTTGCCATAATATCAATGGCCGATTCTAGCGGATCGCTTTCGTCTACTAGGCGAATATCGCATTGGTCTTCGTCGGTAAATAAGGAACGGAACACCTCCACAAAATTGGCGCGTACATCGTTAAAGGCAGTCATGAATTTTTCGGTAGCTGTGCCTTCAATCTCCCTAATGGTTTTTAGGAGCGAGCCTTTGGCTTCTAGTAAATCTTCTCGTTGCACCATAATAAAGTCGTAGCGTTCCTTCATTTCGTTGTAGGCTTCTACGGCCATTGGGTTAATTTCTCCGTAATTATCGAGGCGTTTTTTTAGTTTGGTAACTTTTTCGTCTAGTTCCTGTTTGGTAAACTCTTCCGAGGGTTCTTTGTCGATGATGTCGTCGATGTTGATGCCGAACTCGATGTTGAGGCGTTCTTTTAAAGAGAGCAATTGGATTTTAATATTGCTCAGTTTTTCGTTGATATTTTGCAGCAATAAATCGACCTGCTCTTTGTTTTTTTGTTGAATCCGCATTTCCTTTTCTACCTTATCTACATCCCCTCTAACTTGGTAGTATAGGGTTTCGGCATCGTTTACGGCAGCTTGTCGTTCTTCTCTTTTTTTGTAAAAACCTTTTAGCTGTTCTAACTCTGTGGCGAGTTGTTTTTCTAGGTCGGTTTGTTTTTCATTGGCTTCTTTTAACGACTTTCCATCGTTGCCCAACTGACTTAAATTATCGTTCAGTTGTTTTTGTTTAAAGCTTAAACTTTGTGCCAGTGTGTTAATGCGGTTTTGCTGTTTGTGGTAATTAATATTTTGCTCATTATAAGCATGACTGGCTTCACTCAGCTTTTGCGAAACCTCCAAAAAAGTTTGCTCGGCAGCTAAAATTACGGCAGCATTTTTTTCCTGTACTTCTTGTAATTTTTCTAGGTTTTGTGCGTATTCTTTCGTTTGGTTTTCTAGTAGCTCAATACGTTCATTTAAGCCCAGTTCTTTGTTTTCACTTTGGGCAATAAAACTTTCCGAACTTTCAATTTTTACCCTAAACGAAGTCACCAAATTAGTAAGCTTGTTAAGTTGCTGTTGTTGATGATTAATCCAATTACTTTTTTTGCGAATATCGGTTTGTTTGGTTTGCAGCGTTTTGCGGTCGGTACTCACACTTTCCGATAATTTGCTGGCAGCCGTTTCCAGCTTTTTAATTTCTTTTTGGAGCTGCGTTAACTGTTGTCGTTTACCAATCCGTTTCCCCTCATAGGCTCCTACCGAACCGCCCGAGAGCGTCATTTTATGGCGAATAGTTTTACCATTATTACTAATAAAAATAGCCCCTGTTTCTAGCAGTTTTTCGTCGGGCGTAAAATCGTTGTCCACAATATACACATTGCGAAGGAGGTAATTAATCAATTCCTGGTATGGATCGCTTTCCTTCATAATACTGGTTGCTACAATGGCATCCTTCACTTTTATATCGAGCAGCTTGGTTTTGCCTTTAGCTTTTAAATCGCTCATAATAAAAAAGTTGGCTTTCCCCTTATTGGATTTGTCTAAAAGGTTAACCGCCGCAATTGCTTCTTCTACTGTTTCTACTACATAATTATTGAGGTGTGGTTTTAGGTAATTTTCTATGGCAACTTTGTATTTATCCTCGCAGTTAATAATGTCGAGTAGGAGTGGAGCGTGTTCGTTCCATTGTTGGTTGTTTTTTTTGAGGTACTTAATCGAGTCGGGAAAACCCTCTAGGCTATCTACTAGACTTTTGGTTAATTTATACTCATTTCGTTTAGCATCTAGCTCTCGGTTTAAGGCACTTTGTTTGTGTCGATTGTCCTCAATAGTTTGGGTGAGCGTATCAATTTGTTTTTGAAAATCTTCTTTTTCCTTCACCAAATCTGCCAAGGTTTTTTCCGAGGTTTTAAAATCCTTTTCGGCTTTACTCATATTCTCTCGCAACTCTGCCAATTCTGCTTGTTGCGATTGAAACTTAATTTGATTGTCTTTAATTTCGCTGGTAAGGCTATCTCTTTGCGAAGTAGTTACCGCAATTTTTTTCTCTACTTCAAACAGTTGCAGTTCGGTTTTTTTGGCTTCACTTTGCACCGATTCTAATTCGGCACGGCGTTCTCGGTGTAGCTGACGCACTTGGTCGGCATTGGCTTTTAATTCATCCAATCTAGTCACCACCTTTTCCATTTCTCCTTCTTCGCCTTTTTTATCCCATACTAAATGGTCTACTTCTTTTTTAAGGCTTTCTACCAATTGGTTGGCTTGGTAAATGCGCTGTTCTAAAGTCGATTTTTGTTCTTCTAAAAAGCGGATGTTTTGCTGTAGTAAATTACGGTTGTTTTCTTTTTGTTGCAATACCGCTACCAAGTCGTTGAGTTGTTTTTGGAGGTCGGCCAATTGCTTTTCCTCATCAATAATACCTGCTTTTTTATTGGCCAGTTTAGCTTCTAAAGTTTGCAGTTGTGTTTCAATACCTAGCTTGCGGTCTTTTTCCGTTTCCTGTTGTTTATTTAAGGAAGTAAAAGAGCCTTTGTGCTGCCCAATTTTGTGCAAGGCAAACTCCACACTCAATTCCTTATACTGTTCTTTCAGTTTATAATAACGCTCCGTACGTTTAGCTTGACGCTCTAAGCTTTTAAGATTTTTTTCAATTTCAAATAGCAAATCCTCCACCCGTTCTAGGTCGGCATCTGTGCCTTTAAGTTTGTTAAGGGTTTCTCGTTTACGGCGTTTATATTTAGAAATACCTGCTGCTTGCTCAAATAATTTTCTTCTCGAATTATCCTTATCATTTAGGATTTCGTCAATCATTTTCAGCTCAATAATTGCATACGAATCGCTGCTGATACCCGTATCCATAAACAGGTTTCTAATATCTTTTAGGCGGCATTTTACGCCATTTAGCAAGTATTCGCTATCGCCAGTACGATAAATAACACGTTTTACGGTTACGGTAGTAAATTCGGTAGGTAATAAATTACGAGTATTTTCAAAAGTAAGCGCAACCTCTGCACGTCCAGATTGCTTACGGCTTTTAGTGCCATTAAAAATGATGTTGTCCATTTTTTCTAGGCGCAGTGCTTTGCTTTTTTGTTCTCCCAGCACCCATCTAACCGCATCAATCGTATTAGATTTACCACAGCCATTCGGGCCAACAATGCCCGTCATGTTTTCGTTAAAATGAAGCACCGTTTTATCGGCGAAACTTTTAAAACCCTTTATTTCTAAACTTTTTAATTGCACTTTGTGGTATTTTGTAAATAAGCAAGCAAGCACTACTATTGAAGGCAAACGAGTGCTTAGTTAAATAGTAAAATGAGCTATGTAGGATATTGGTTGTTGAAAGTCAGTAAGTTATTGATTTGAATATTAAATAATCAAGTGCTAGGAGGGGTGCCAATTTGTTCCTCCTTTTGAAGTGATAGTCTGAAAAATCGAAGCGCAAAGGTACATAAAATTATGGAAATATGGTAAATTATATTTGGTAGAAGGTACTTTAGTAGAAAGTAGAAGGATTTCGGAGGAGAGAGCCGTTTCGATTAAAAAAAAGATACCACAAAAGGAAGCCAGAAGTTCCTGTTTCTGCTAATTGAATTAGAAAATAAGAGCCAATATTTTAAGCATCAGAATTAACCGCCCCAACACGCTGAATTAAAAAAGATCGGTTCGAGCAAAAATGCTTGAACCGACTGTAGAACGAACTAAAGTTCGTTTATTTTGATGCTACTTTCTTTAATTATAATTTTTCCCAAATCTGGCAAGGGTAAGATAACTTTTTTTTATCCTTTTTCATTTTTCTCAAAGATACGAGTAGCCTTATATCAACGAGCAATGATAAAAGTTTGGCTTTGCTGATGTGTCCCATCTAATATTTGAATAAGGTAATGACCGTTAGGCAGTTTAGCTAATTTTAAAGGGATGGTTTTACTTTCTCTTAGAATAACTTGTGAATATACTAATTGACCAACAGCGTTATAAATATTTATACGCCCATTGTTTAAATTATATTTACCTAGCTCTAAACTAAACTGCCCATTATTAGGATTGGGCAAAATTTTAAAATTCTTTGCTAAAGCTTGTTTTACCGAAGCGTTAGTAGCAATTGCATAATAAGCTTGAGAACGCCAATCATTTACCCAAGTACTTCCATCCCAGTCTTGACTATACATCCATATTCGATTATTATTATCATCGTATTCAAAGATAAATAGGAAATTTCTTACCCAAGTACTTCCATCCCGATTTTCGCATAAATTAAATAATACATTGTTGTTTGAGTCATGTATAAAAGTATATCGTAAAGAATCTTGCCAAACACTGCCCTCCCAGTT
>JAHDBT010000010.1 GCA_020630215.1 Bacteroidota bacterium | reverse complement strand
TAAAACAAAAAAGTTTTGTTTAGTCATATTGTAATACTGGTACTTTAGCTTCTTTTTGCTTGAAGGTATACCCTAAGCTGATATTAGCTTCTACACCAGGATTAAAACTAACGGTTTTGCTGTATGCAGTAACAGTTGGACTAACGCCTGCACGGAAAAACAAACCACCGTTAGGGTTTTGGTAACGGTAACCAAAGTTAGCGGCTACATTTACCGAAGTATGTTCTCTAGCTGCTTGTACTTGCCAAACAGTTACGCCTTTATCGTTTTCTGCTTGTAGTGCTGCTGCCGTTTCTTCAAAACCGAATGCAATGGTAGAACCAATGCCTGTTTCAAAATAGTGCTTGTTTTTTCCAAACAATACACTTGCGCCTAATGGAATAATTGGATCCATATCGCCTTCAAAAATAGAAGAAGATACTCCTACACCAATTCGAGTGCTTAATTTAAATTTTTCTGCTGCATACCAGACTTTATCGTAGTTTAAAGAGTACAATAAACCATTACCGCCTACGTCTACAAATACAGAATTATTCTGAAAATTAATTGTTTTTACTACTTCCTCCCCCACTTCAGCTATTGGAGCGTTTACGTTAGCTGCATCTTGTGCAAAAATACTGGTTGATGTTGATATACCAGCTAATAATATCGCTAACATTACGAATAACCTTTTCATACGTTATTTATTTAAAAAATTGTGTAATTTGATTTCAAAAATGTATCTGTTAATACTATAGGCAAAAATTTAGTTAAATAATTAAATTATAAAAATATTATAAAGGCGTTATTTATTAGTTCTTAACTTTCATTTAACAATAAGTTAATATTACTCTAATTTAGAAAAATATCAACTTCGTATTTTTGGCAAATCTTATGCCATATTTCCTAAGCGGCTGCAAAGATACGCTTTATTTTTCTAATTATCAATAGTTAGACTTAAAAAGTACCCAAAGGTAACTCTATAACCTGTTAAAATTCGATTTAATTCACTTACGATCACCGCTATCGGTATATACGCATAAGTAATAGTAACGTTACTAAAAGTAGGATAAATTTTTTAGGACGTATCAGAATGTTTATTTCCTCATTCCCTATACTGCAAATGTAAAGCAGCTTTTGTTCAAAAAAAATAACATAATTTAGCTTTTGTCCAGAAAAAACAAATCCCTTTAAGAAAACAAGAAATTGATAATCAATGACTTACGTTATTTTTTCATCAAAAAATATCGCTAAAAAGTGCTTTTTTTTGGCTAAGATTTTTTTTAAAAGAGCCAAATTAGCGACCATAAACGGCTAAATAATTGTGAACAGCGATTAAAGAACGCTACTCTGTATCTATTCTTTTTGCCTGTATTTAGTGTAAAGAAAGCGGTAATTACAAAGTTTCACAAAGACAAGAATGGTAATTCTTCCATTAAAAATTACTTAAAATACAAGATTAAACATTTAGTAAATTAATCTTAACCATTGTAAACAAGATCTCTACAAATATAATTATTAGCAAACTAAATCCTGCCAAAAAACTAAATAGTTTATAGTAAATAGGCTTGAATGTAGTAACGGTTCTTAATAATTGCATTAACAAGCAATTGAAGCATAAAACCTTATTCAATAAATAGCTTAGGTTTAGTATAGTGCATGGAAGTCTGTAAGAATGGAAGCTAAAAATAAAATAAGTCGTTCTGCTAGTAGAATACAAATGCAAATAAAAGGTAAGCAAAACTATTCTATCCTATTTGTAGCAATAAAAACCAATAACAAATGGCTAAGTTCAAAAGTAACTTTTATAGAAAGGATGTAGGTCAATTACTTTTAGGTCACTACTGCGTCAAAAGCTTTAATATGCTACCCTATCAATACATAAAGACAAAATAGTTCCTTATTATGTGAACGTTAAAGTCTTGTGTTATTGTTTTTTTGGGGGAACCAGGGAACCCATTTTCCTATAAGTAAATAAGTACATCTATAATCACCATAAAATAAGCCTTTGTAAATAAATGATTGCTTGCGTTTTGCTCCATTTATTTACCAATGTTTTGTAATTTTGTCCATTATGAGTAAACTCCAGTTTTTTCTAGTAGCTAGTCTATTGTATTTTGTAGGCGCATTATCGTTAACCGCACAAACCACAACGCCTATAAGTAGTTCTTATGAGGTAGTCAGAATTCCTTCCTATTCTGATGAGGAATACCGAAGCCGAATTGAACATTTAGGTGCTAATTTTGATTTACCACTTACGTACAATAATTACGTAAGGGGTTTTATCAATGTATATACCCAAAAAAAGCGTGATTTATCGGAACGTATTTTGGGTTTAATGCCTGTTTACTTTCCCATTTTTGAAGAGCAATTATTAAAACATGGCTTGCCTTTAGAGCTTAAATATTTAGCCATCCAAGAATCTGCTTTGAACCAAAATGCCGTTTCGAGAGCAGGTGCAACGGGCTTATGGCAGTTTATGAAAGGCACGGCCCAAATGATGGGTTTAAAGGTAACCTCTTATGTTGATTACAGACGTGATCCTTATAAAGCGAGTGATGCGGCCTGTAGGTATTTAAAACGACTGCACAATAAATATGGCGATTGGCTATTGGTAATTGCGGCTTATAACTGTGGTCCTGGTAATGTAAACAAAGCGATGCGCCGTTCGGGTCGTCGTACTTATTGGGGCATTTATAAATATTTACCCCGCGAAACTAGGGGTTATGTACCTGCCTATATTTCGTGTGTTTACTGGACCAACTATTACCAAGAACACAACCTTACGCCACAGTACCCTGAGTTTCCTTACTCTTTCCGTTCTTCGGATGTAGTTACGGTTAGTGGACCACTGAGCTTGTACGATATTGCTACAGAACTAGGACTAAATGTGGAAGAACTAAAGTTTTTAAATCCCGCTTTACGCAAAGGACACTTACCTAGCTATAATTACACCTACGATTTACGTTTGCCTTCTTCGGTGATTAATATTTACCGAGAAAAACGCAACTTGCCCATCTCACAACCTCATGCCATTGGCTTGGTTGATGCGCCATCTTACCATAGTAATTCGCCAAGATACAAAGTGCCTATCGATGGACGATATTCCTGGCATACCATGAAGGAAGGTGATAGCTTGGAAAAAATTGCTGCTAAAAATAACTGCAGCGTTGGCGAAATACGTTTGTGGAATCCTGAAATGAAACAGCCTGTAGTTGGCGATAAGGTAAAGATATATTTATTTGAAGTAACCGATATTACCAGTTACACAAGCACGCCTTACACGCGTCCGCCTAGCAATACGCCCCCCTCTCCACACGCTCCTAGAACTAGCACAACTACTGGACCTGCTTATACCAACAATACAAGGGTTAATAATAGTAGCAATAATACTCCCGTAGCTCCAAAAGGTGCTGCACTTTACACTATTTCCGAAGGCGACAAGCTCGACGATATTGCCAAATGGTTTGGTTGTAAGGCCTACGACTTGGCTCGTTGGAACCCTGGTTTAAGTCCCTCTAATATGGAAGTAGGGCGAATACTATACATCTATTTAAATGGTAAAGAACCTGCGGCTAATAAAACGGCTAGTGTGCGTAGTAATCGTAGCAATACGAGCACAAATAACAACACCGCCCCTACTTATCACCGAGTAAAAAGCGGCGACAGCCTTAGCGAAATTGCCGAACGATATAATTGCAGGGTAAGCGATATTAAAAGATGGAATCCTCGTATTTATGGTTCTAAAATTAAAGTAGGACAAAAAATAAAATTGTATACCAAAGGAGCTGCGCCTGCGCCTAGTAATACTGTTGCTAAAACAACGCCGCCGCCTAGCAAAAATACTAGTACGAGCACAAATACTGCAAGCAACAATAATACCGTAACAGGTGGTACAAGCACCCTCACTTATCAGGTAAAAAATGGCGACAACCTAACCTTTATTGCCGATTGGTACGACTGCTACGTGAGCGACCTTAAAAGATGGAATAACCGATTGAGGACTAGCTTATCAATAGGACAAAAAATTAAAGTGCAAGTGCCTACCGATAAATTGTGGCGTTACGAAGGAGTCAACAATATGAGTTTTGCCGAAAAACAAAAATTGCCAAATAGTGCATCTACCTCCAATGATGTAGTAGCTAGTAGCGATGGGGTACGGGTAGAGGCTTATATTGTTAAAAGCGGAGATTCGTTGTGGAGCATCGCTAAAAAATATCCTGAAAACACCATTGATAGCCTACGAAAAATGAATAACTTACCTCGTAGTGGAAAAATTAAACCTGGTATGCCGCTTAAAATTAAAGTGAAAGGGAAGGCTTAGGATTTTTGAGGTTTGATTTTTGATTTTTGAAATTCGATTTTTGATTTTTTTCTGCTGACGATAGGAAAAAATCAAACCTCAGCAATCATAAATCCATAAAACTTTATGTATTTAGCAAAAACCCCAACGGTTATACAAAATCTATTTCCAAAACTTACTTGGCAAATGCCGATGGGAGTTGCTAAACAAGAAGCCCCTACCCTATACCTTAGTTTTGATGATGGACCTACACCGCTAATTACCCAATGGGTGCTTGAAAGCTTAATGCAATATCAAGCAAAGGCTAGTTTTTTTTGTATAGGGGAACAGGTGCAAAAACATCCGCAAATATTGGATGCAATTGTAGCGGCGGGGCATAGTATTGGTAATCATACTTACCATCATCTTAACGGTTGGACAACGAAGCTGGACCAATATATTAGCAATATTAAGCAATGTGCTGCGCTGGTAAAAAGTCCCTTGTTTCGGCCTCCTTATGGGCGTATTCGTCCGCAACAAATCAACTACTTGCTGCAACATCCCAAAATATTACAGGTTACACAAACGCCACAAATTATTATGTGGGATGTGTTGAGTGGTGATTTTGATGAGCAATTAAGTCCCGAAAAATGTTTAGCTAATGTGCTGAACAATGCACAAGACGGCTCGATTGTGGTGTTCCATGATAATGAAAAAGCACAGCGGTTATTGCAGTATGTGCTGCCTCGTATACTAGCGCATTATGCTCAAAAAGGGTATCAATTTAAAGCTATTCCCATGCACACGCAAACGCCAAATAATCCATGAATATCCTCCAAAAATCGCAAAAAAAATGGCAAGGAAATAAACGCTTAATCATTGGTCACCTTATTAGTTGGCTAGGATATGCTATTGTGGTGAGTATTGTATTGCTCGATTTTTATGCTTTTGAATGGGCCTTTTTAATTCGAGGATTTCCGTCGTTGCTGGTAAGCATTATTGTGTTTTATGTGAGTGCCTTTTACCTCACGCCCAATTATTTAAAACAACGCACCTTGCTCCAACATTTGCTGTATGCAATGGTGTTAATTTTTGGAGCTTCGGCCCTCGCATTCTCTATTAATTATTATAACTATACCCGCTTTTTAAGAGATCAGTTAGATATGCAAAACTGGTCGTTTTTTGCGTTACAGCTCATTGCCCAGCTCGTTTTTTTTATTTTTGGCATTACCTACGCCCTCGCTGTCGATTGGATTAACAAACTCAAAAAAAATAGCGAACTCAAAAACAAGCAACTCGAAACGGAATTAAAATTATTAAAAAGTCAACTGCACCCACATTTTTTATTTAATACGCTGAATAACATTTATACCCTTTGCTATTTAAAGGATGATAATGCTGCGCCAATGGTGATGAATCTCTCCAAAATGCTGCGCTATGTTTTATACGACGGACAAGCAGATGCCGTGCCTTTAAAAAAGGAAGTCAATTTTTTGTACATCCTTATTGATTTACAGCAACTTAAAAATACAGAGCAACAAAGCATTAATCTGCATAGCGAAAATATAAAATCACAACATCAAATTGCTCCCCTCCTCCTCCTCAACTTTTTTGAAAACGCCTTTAAACATGGCGATTGGGATACCAACAACAAAGCTTGGATGGATGCCAAAATTAAGGTGGATGCACACAACACCCTCCATTTTGAAATCACCAATTCTCTCAACACCAAAAAATCATTGCCCACAAAATTGAAGGAGCAAAATGGCGGTATTGGCCTAGAAAATGTACAACGCCGCCTAGACATTTTATATCCTAAAAAACACCAACTCCAATTTGCAAAAGATGATGAACAAGGTATTTTTACCGTTAGCCTAAATGTTGATTTAAAAGAAAAAGTAAGCAACAAAAAATAAAAAAATCCCTAAAAGTCTTAGAGGTTTATTAATTTTGCCATTCGTAATTTATCATACCAATAACAACAACAACTTATGCCAGCTATCTCTAAAAAAGGGCAGCAAATGCCTGCCTCGCCCATACGCAAATTAGTACCTTTTGCCGAAGCCGCCAAAGCACGAGGCGTAAAAATTTACCACCTCAACATTGGTCAGCCCGATATTAAAACGCCTCCACAAATGTTGGATGCCGTTCGCAATATTGATTTTGAAGTATTGGCCTACAGTCACTCGGCAGGTTTTGAAAGTTACCGACGCAAGCTCAGGCAGTACTATGCCCAACACAACATCACTTTAGACTATACCGACCTCCTAGTAACAACTGGCGGTTCGGAAGCGATTTTGTTTGCCATGTTTTCGTGTTTAGATGCTGGCGACGAGGTCATTGTTCCTGAACCATTTTACGCCAACTACAACGGCTTTTCGATGGCTGGCGATGTAGTGGTAAAACCCATTACCGCCAAAATAGAAAACAACTTTGCCCTCCCTCCCATCGAAGCATTTGAGGAATTGATTACGCCAAAAACCAAAGCTATATTAATTTGTAATCCTAGTAATCCAACAGGTTATTTATACTCGAAGGAGGAATTAGCAACGCTCCAAAAAATTGTTTTAAAACACGACCTCTTTTTATTTGCCGATGAGGTATACCGCGAATTTGCTTACGACGGCGCACAACACCATTCCATTTTAACCCTAGCCGGCATAGAACAACATGCCGTTGTGGTAGATTCTATTTCCAAAAGATTTAGTGCTTGTGGCGCAAGGATTGGCACTTTGGTAAGTAAAAACAAGGAAGTGATTGCTACCGCCATGAAATTTGCCCAAGCTCGTTTAAGTCCGCCTACCCTAGCGCAAGTTGCTGCGGAAGCTTCCTTAGATGTACCCCAAAGCTACCTTAAGGAAGTACTAGCCGAATATGAAAACCGACGCAATGTTTTAGTCGCTGGATTAAATCAAATTCCCGATGTATTTTGCCCAAGCCCTAAAGGGGCCTTTTACGTAACCGCCCGCCTTCCAATTGATGACTCGGAACGGTTTTGCAAATGGCTATTAGAATCGTTTAACCATAATGGCGAAACCGTAATGCTCGCCCCCGCTTCTGGGTTTTATGCTACCAAAGGACTAGGTAAAAACGAAGTACGAATGGCGTATGTATTGAATGAAAACGACCTTAAAAAATCGCTGGCATGTTTAGCTAAAGGATTGGAAGTGTATCAGCAAGAAGTGATGGGTAGGGTTTTGGTAAATTAATTTTTTAGTAGAAAGTAGCTCTTTTAAAATAGGAGGTCTAGCAATACAAAAAGGGAACTATTTTAACGTTTCTAGCATATTTAGTAAGTACAGACCTCCTATTTTACTAGGACAAAATTTAAGGAATAAACCTTATAGTATCTGTCTTTTATTGCAAAAAAATAGGAGGTATAAAAAGTACATTCTACCTTATACCAAAGTACCTTATACAAAAAATTCACAAAGCCCACATGAAGTCAAGTAAACCAACTTTTTGCGCCCTAATTGCCATACTCCTAGCATTTTTATTCTTCCCCCTAACAAGCTGCGAAGATTTTTCCCTATCGGGTACCGACTATCTCGAATTAAAAACGCACATTAACCACAATAAACACACTATACAACAGGCGTATAAAGAAGCTCCAAACAAAGTAGTAAAAGAAGCCATTGTTGACAGTACCTTCGCTTACCTATACGCCACAATTACCGACGAATTGTTTAAAGAATGGTATGGCACTAAATGGGATTTTAATGGCACAACCGAAGTGCCACACAAAGGAAAAATTGCTTGTGGTTATTTTGTCACCACCATTTTAAGGGATGCAGGTTTTAAGGTAGAACGGAGAAAATTGGCGCAGCAGGCTTCAGAGAAAATTGTAAAATCGTTGGTAACCGAAAGTTATATTAAACGCTTTAAACACAAATCTATTGATGATTTTGTAAAAGGCGTTACCAAAATGGGCGATGGTTTATACATAGTAGGCTTGGATACACACGTAGGCTTTTTATCGGTAGAAGGAAGAGGAAAGTATGTGCGGTTTGTTCATGCCGCACAAAGTTCTAAAGGCAGTGTAAGGAGTGAAGCCCCGAATCGTTCTAAGGTGTTGAAAAAATCGAAGTATAGGATCGCAGGAAAGATTTTGCCCAACCGAGCTTTACAGCGTAAGTGGCTGGTTGGGGGGAAGGTTAGGACGGTGGGGAAGTAAGACGATCCATTATTATTTTAAATAATTTTCCCGTTCTTCATTTAGTTCCTGTATCAGTTCCTCTAATTCTAATGCTGTTGTATTGTAATTGGTGATACATATAAGTCAACTCCATCTACCTAATCCCAAAAAATTATAGTATCTTGTTTCCTTATCCAATCTTTCACTTATCAATTTATCGCATCATGAAACCGTTTTTACTCTCTTTGTTCCTTATTCCTATAATGTTATTGTTGCTCGTCAATCCCCCAACAACCGCCCAAACCCTAGTAACTTGGGAAGCTCCAACCCCAGTAGCCGATGCAAGCTACGACAACATCCGCCCCCGTGCAGAAGTGCTAGGAGATGGAACGCCAATTGTAATGTGGGGGCATGGCAACGAAATTTATGTGAGTACTAAAAAAGCCAATGAAGAAACTTTTAACGAACCTGTTTTAGTAAATACTGGAACGATTAATCCTTACGTAGGTTCGGTAGAAGGACCTACCATTGCTACGCACGATAACAGCGTTTTTGTAGCATTTGATAATGGCAATTTTTCGCAAGGCGGGGTGTTTATGGTAAAATCGGAGGATGGCGGACAAACCTTTGGTGTGGTGTTGGATATTCCTGCGCCTGTGGGTACGGAGCCTATTTTGGTAAATATTGCTAGTACGGATACGGGAAATCCTATTGCAAGTTATATTGCCCTAGGTGGAAGTGGGCCTACTTATCAGGTGGTGAATACGACAACGGATGGTAGCAGTTTTTTGGAACCTGTTACAGCAAATACGGCTGCGGCAGGGGGCATTGTTTGTGAATGCTGTCCCTCTACTATTGTCACCCAAGGCGAAACACAGGTATTGCTGTTTAGAAATAACAACGATAATATACGGGATATGTGGGCAACAAAATCGACGGATAATGGTGCAACTTTTACCGAGGCTACCGACATTGATTGGCTAGATTGGTATATAGAAGGCTGCCCTGTTACAGGTCCCGATGGAGTGATTGTTGGCAATAACTTAGTATCGGTTTGGATGAGCGCAGGTTCGGGTTCGTCGAGGGTATATGCTAGTACCGTGAATTTAGCAACGATGGAATTAGGCGATTATACGGCTATTAATAGCGAGGTAGCGGTTAGTGTAAACCAAAATTTTCCACGCATAGCGGTTTCGCCTAGCAATGAGGTGCTGTGCATGGTATGGCAAGAACGAAACGAAGATGGCTGGGATGTTTATTTTACTTGGTCGGCAACGGGTGTAAACGATTTACCCAATCATGTAGAAAGAATTTCGAGTGTTGATGGCAACCAAACCAATCCCGATATTACTTTTAGCAATGGCTATTTCCATATTTTTTATGAGGACGATTTGACTAATCAATTGCAATACACCAAAGCCAAAGTATGGGATTTTACGACTACTAATTCCCTTAGTCCACAAAATCATACAGTTCAAGTAAGTCCTAATCCATTTAAAAATAATACACAAATTCAATTCCATAATCCGCAAAATTTGTTAGCAGAAATAAAAACGTATCATATAAATGGGAAATTAGTTCATAATACTACGACTTACCAAAATAAATACCTTTTTAATCGCAAAGAATTAGCGACAGGTGTTTATTTATTAGCGGTAAAGGTAGGTGGTGAAATAGCGGTGAAAAAAATAATTGTGGAGTAATGGTAAGTAACAAACGTGAGTTTTCCTGTAGTGACGCAAAATTTTGCGTCACTACAGGAAAATTAAAAAAGGAGTCATTTTTTGACCTGTTTATCGAAGAGGTTTACACTTTTCACTACAAGCCGGGAGGCTTGAAACCCAAATGGCTCAAGCGAGACGCTTGACCGGGCGTTCCTTTTTTGTAAAAAAAAAAAAGAACGCCCGGTCCAGCCTCCCGGCTGGAGCGTAACGGGCTTAAAGCCTCTGGCTTGTTGTCAACTACTTTTAGAATTTAAATAAAAACATTATTCCCTTATTCAAATATCATCATTTAATTACAAATAAAAATATTTATCAAAAAAACAATTTAACAATTATAGCAATTTAGCCATTCAATTAACGATTCACCAAATCAGGATTTCCCATTTTACCTGCTTGGTAATTACTCATACACAAACGTATTTCTTCTTCCGAATTCATGACAAATGGGCCGTATGAAAAAACAGGTTCGTTTAAGGGCTGTCCGCCTAGTACGAGCATTTCGGCACCGCACTCGCTAAAAATATTAATGTTACTTTCGCCACGTTCATAAAAAACAATTTGATTGGCTTTTAATTTCTTTCGTCCTTCAAGCTCTAGTTTTCCATCAATCAAATAAATAAAAGCATTGTGCTGCGGATTTGTTGGAATATCCAAGCGTCCGTTTTCTTTTAATTTAATGTGGTAATAAAAGGCGGGCGATAACAATTCTATTTGCGATTTTACGCCATCTAATTCTCCTAAAATAATTTTTGCCGAGTAATTATCTTTTTCAATAATACCCATTTTATCATCTTGGTGTACGCTTGTAGTTGGGTCGGCAAATTTGTATTTGGCAGGCATATTTAACCATATCTGAAACCCATGATACGCACCTCCTTCCTCATACATTTTTTGTCCTGTTTCCTCCATGTGTATCGCACCGCTTCCCGAACTAAACATCATAAAATCGCCTTTACCTATTTGGAAGTCGTAATCAAGACTGTCTTTATGATGCCCCGTACCTTTTAAAAAATAGGTGGTTGGAATTACGCCTGCATGTGGATGTGCATCTACTCGTAAAGGGTCGTTGCCTGCTGCTAGTTCTACGGGTCCAAACTCATCGAACAACACATAAGGGGATACATAATCGAGGTGATTGCCTGCAAAAGCTCGAAGGATAGGCAGCGTACCAACTTTGGTTCTGTCGGCATTCATTACTCGATGTACTTTGCGATTACCCGAACCGCCAAACATCCCCGAATTACCATTTAGCAACATTGGATACACTACTGTTCCGCCAATAATGGCAGAACCTTTTATAAATGTTCTTCTTTTCATGATTTTTATTTTTTAGTAATTAGCAGCCGAAACAATAGCAGGCGACTCACCGAATAAGTAATAGAACACTCCAATACATAATCCTTACCAAACTTACTCTTTTTACCTCAAATTCGCAAGTTTTATAAGTATTCAAATTTATTGCTAATTTTACAGCCTAAAACTTAATGCATTGAATAATAACAAACAGACCTCCAAACAAAAAATACGGTTTATTGTAAACCCCATTGCAGGTGTGCGTAATAAGGTAAACGTACCAGATATGATCCGCAGCACTATTAATAAACAACAGTTTGATTACGAAATTGTTTTTACCGAACACGCCGGCCACGCCATTGACATTACCAAAGATGCCATTGCCAAAGGTTTCGATATTGTAGTAGCAGTTGGCGGCGATGGGTCGATTAATGAGGTGGCAAGTCAGTTGGTAAATACGGAGGTAATTTTGGCAATTATTCCGCTAGGTTCGGGTAATGGTTTGGCTACTAAATTGGCATTGCCTTTTAATCAGCGAGCCGCTATACAAGTCATTAACGATGGTTTTGTAAGCAATATGGATGTAGGTGTTTTTAACGATAAATACTTTTTTAGCGTTGTAGGAACAGGTTTTGAGGCGCAGGTAATCAACCATTTTTCAAAAACCAAAGGACGAGGTTTTAAAGAATACACTTGGGTTACCATTCAAGAATTTTTTAAGTACCGCCCTTTCGATTTTCGCCTAGAAGCACATGGCGAAGTGCTGGAAGGAAAAGTATTTTCTTTAAGTGTTGGCAATAGTGGCGAGTTTGGTTACAACATCGGTTTAACCCCACAATCGGATTTAAATGATGGCTTGCTCGAAGTTTGTTTTGTGCGTCATTTTTCGTTCTTCTTTTTAACTTACATGTTTTTTCTGATGATTTTTAAGAAAATGCATTGGAGCAAAAAGGTACGAATTGTACGAGCTAGTAAACTTAAAATTACCGCCCCCGCCCCTACCTTTTTACAAGCAGATGGCGATGCAGAAGAACATGTTTCAGAAGTAAATGTTTCTGTTATTAAAAGTGGGATTAAGGTGATTACACCTCGGCCACAACTAGTAACTAAGGCTTAATTTTTCTAAGGGTTCCCACGAAGTCTCACCGAGTTTTACACTAAGTTGCACGGAGTTTTTTTGGGCTTCGCTATCTCCGCTTCTAAGTAAGTGCAGTTAGATATTTTAAGCCTGCGAGGATTTAGTTTTAGGGAAGTATCCTATAAGTTACGCCTAAAGTAATTATCATTTTTTTTATTCCACTGACCACAGCGTGGTCAAAGTATGTTAGCTAATAAGATGCAAAAAGGGTAACCGACCCTAGCAGGGTCGCACCATCAAAAATCCTAATTATCCTGTTTGTTTTAGGAGAATTTTTCTTTCTGCCCAAGCTTGAATCTCTACAAAAAAATAAAACCCTCCTCTCAAAAACTTGAAAGGAGGGTTTGTTAATTATATTTATATCAGTTGGTAATAAAACCAAAAAGGCTTATTGCCAGTTGTAGAAAAATTGCTCTTTTACTACTTTTCCTTCTTGTACTTCATACACACAAATTTCTTTTATCCATTGGCGACCTCTTCCTTTAAAAGTACATTCATTTTCCATAGATACCGAAAAATGGTTGCCAGTTACAATAGGATCAGAAACATTGGCACTGTGAAATTCTTCTACCATACTTTCCCATTGATCGGCTTTGGCATTAACCGCTTCAATTCCTTGTACTTTCCAGTTTGGTGTACCTTCTGGTTCCATACTTACAATATCCGGATGGTATAATTCCGCTTTTGCCTGGCGGCTTTGTCCTGTACGGCATAATTCTACTAATCGGTTTGCAACGTCTTGTGTTGTCATAACTTTAAAATTTGGAGGTTAAATAAATGAATAAACTAATGGCATGTTTCATTCACAATAAATTTTACTTGACACTTCGAGAAATCTACTAAGAGCAATTTTTGCAAGCCACAGGCTTGAATACCGTTTGGCTCAAGCGGAACGCTTGACCCTGCGTTCCTTTTTTATAAAAAGAAACGCCTGTTCCAGTCTCCAGACTGGAGCATATTGGTATTCAAGCCTGTGGCTTGCAGCTAAAAGTGTCAACTATCTTTTAAGACTGCTGAAACATGCCAAACTAATTTTGGTGCAAATTTAAACAATTTATTTTACTAACAGAAATAGTTTTTTGTTAAATCTATTACTATTTATTTTTCATATAGCTTTTAATGTTAATGCATTACTATTCAAATAGTGCTCATCTCTTGCTATAATTCCTTTTTCGATTTCGTAGAGAAAATTCATGAATTTTCTCCACCTACATACACAAGGACACCCTACAACTAACTACTTTCTACAAACTACTACGCCTCCAACAAAAACGGATAGCGGTAATTTTTAGGCGGTGTAAAAGTTTCTTTAATGGTACGTGGCGACACCCAGCGCAATAAGTTAAGGTAGGACCCTGCTTTATCGTTGGTTCCCGAAGCACGACCGCCGCCAAAAGGTTGTTGGTTTACAACTGCCCCTGTAGGTTTATCGTTGATGTAAAAATTACCTGCTGCATGACGTAAACGGTAAGCCGCTTTATCAATTACTTGACGGTCTTTAGCAAAAAAGGCACCTGTTAATGCATAAGGCGATGTGGCATCTACAATGTCTAACATTTTATCAAAGTCGGCATCCTCGTAAACGTGAATGGTGAGTACAGGGCCAAAAATTTCTTCACACATGGTTTTGTACATTGGGTCTTTGCTTACAATAATGGTTGGTTCTACAAAATAACCTTCGCTTTTATCGTAGTTGCCACCTGCAATAATTTCTACATCCGCAGCTTTAGCATGTTCGATATAACGAGCAATATTGTCAAACGATTTTTCGTCGATTACAGCATTAATAAAATTACCTAAATCGTCTACTTTACCCATTTTAAAACTGGCAACATCTGCTAGTAACTGTTCTTTAACGGCTGGCCACAAACTGCTAGGAATATAAGCCCTAGAAGCTGCCGAACATTTTTGTCCTTGGTACTCAAATGCACCTCTTGATAAACCTACTGCAACTTCCTCCGCATTAGCAGAAGCATGGGCAACAACAAAATCTTTACCACCAGTTTCGCCAACAATACGAGGATAGGTTTTATAATTGGCAATATTATTTCCAATGGTTTTCCACATAAATTGGAAGGTACCTGTTGAACCAGTAAAGTGAATGCCTGCAAAATCTGGATGTGCAAAACATACATCTCCAGCAACAGGTCCATCTGTATAAATTAAATTAATTACACCATCAGGTAAGCCTGCCTCTTGGAAAACTTCCATTAAAACGGCTGCCGAATAAATTTGCGTTTCCGAAGGTTTCCATACAATGGTATTGCCTAACATGGCAGGTGCGGCAGAGAGGTTGCCAGCAATAGCGGTGAAGTTAAAAGGCGTAACTGCAAAAATAAATCCTTCTAGCGGACGGTATTCCATGCGGTTCCAAATGCCAGGTTGCGAGTCGGGCTGGTCAGCGTAAATTTCGCTCATAAAAAACACATTGTAGCGTAGAAAATCAATGTACTCACAAGCGGCATCAATTTCTGCTTGGTAGGCATTTTTTGATTGGCCCAGCATGGTAGCCGCATTTAATTTGTAGCGGTAAGGGCCTGCTACTAATTCTGCTGCTTTCATAAAAATAGAAGCACGGTGTTCCCAACTCATGGCTTCCCAATCTGCTTTAGCAGCAAGGGCTGCATCAATTGCTTGTTGTACATGTTCGGTACCGCCTTTGTGGTAGTAGCCTAGGTTGTGTGCATGTTCGTGAGGCGGATGCATAGATACACGCTCGCCTGTACGTACCTCTTGCCCATTAATAATCATCGGCAAATCTACTTCTTGCGATTTTGCCGCTTTAAGTGCAGCCGTTATGCCTGCTCTTTCTGGCGAACCAGGTGCATAACTTAACACAGGTTCGTTATCTGGATAGGGTATATTAAAAAATCCTTTTGACATAGGGATATTTGTTAGTTGGTTTATGTAATATAATTTTTCGCAAAAGTACGTTTTTTTTGGGAGAAATTAGGAGGTGATTAGTGGCTTAACGCTTATTGTTGGTGGTTTGTCGGGTAGTGATAATCTTGGGAACATAGGAAAGATAAGCCTATTTTTTTATTCGTTTGTTGAAATAGAATAAGATTTGTACTTTTATACGTTTTAAGCGCAGTAATAATTACACCAAATAAATCCACTATGAACATTCCCATTTTTGAACTAGAACGGGTCCAATCCATTTACGAAAACACCGTTAAATACAACTTAACCGAAAGTGGTTTCCATCCTTTTACCCTAAAGGAACTCCTATCGGAAACACAACTCGAAACCATACAAAATATGGTGCTGGGTTATGGACAAACCAATGGATTAATTCCTACTCGACAGGCAATTGCTGCGCTGTATCCTAATTGCAACGAAGACAATGTTATGGTTTGCAATGGCACTTCGGAAGCTAATTTTATTGCTTGCCATACGCTGCTCGAAAAAGGGGATGAAGTGGTGATGATGGTACCTAATTATATGCAAATCTGGGGCATTGTGCAAGAAATGGGGTGTACGCCTAAAGCTTTTCACTTACTAGAATCGGACAACTGGCAACCCGATTTAGCGGAGTTGAAAAAACAAGTAACCAATAAAACGAAAATGATTGTAATATGCAATCCCAACAACCCAACAGGCTACACTTTAAGCAAGGAAGAAATGCAAGAAATTATCAATATTGCCGATAGTGTAGGTGCTTGGATTTATTCGGATGAGGTGTACCGAGGGGCAGAGTTGGATGGCGTGGAAATTGATAGTTTTGTGGGTTTGTATGATAGGGTGTTGGTGAATGGCGGTTTATCAAAAGCTTATGCCTTGCCAGGGCTGCGAGTAGGTTGGCTAACTGGTCCTAAACAACTCATTGACGATGCTTGGTCTTATCACGATTACACCTCGATTACCGCAGGTATTTTAAGCAACAAAATTACTGAGTGGGTGCTGCAACCCGAAATGCGAAAACGTATTTTAACTCGCAACAGAAATATGCTGAACCAAAATTTAAAATACACCTTAGAATGGGTACAATCGCATGGCGACCTGTTTCATTTTATTCCACCAAAAGCTGGCGGCATGGCTTTTATGCGTTATCATTTAGAGATGAACTCTACGGAATTATCGGACTGGCTGCGGATTAATAAAAGCGTGTTTATTTTAGCTGGCGATTGCTATGGTATGGACAACTATTTTAGATTGGGCATTGGCGCAGAAAAGGATTATTTACTAGCTGGATACAAATTAGTGGATGAAGGTTTGCAAACCTTGAAGGAAATGATTGTGGCTTAATTTAAGCGTCATTACACCTAGAAAATTTACTAGGAATAAATGGTCGAACTAAGGCCTTTAACTTGGGCAAAAAAAAATCGGTTCAAGCGCACTTGCCTGAACCGATAGATTGTTTTTTTGAATGACTTTTATTTTGTCACTTCCACTTAACGCATCAATACTTTTTTATTGATAGTACCTTGGTCGGTAGTAATACTTAAAATGTATAAACCTTTAGGGTAAGTAACAGTCGATAATAAAAGAGAAGCTTGTTGCCCTTTTTCTTGTAAAATTACTTGTCCTTTAATATCGTACAAAATAATGTTGTTTACTTGCAATGTTGGCGCAACTTCCACTAATACCTCCTGGGTTTGATACGACATTTGCACCAAATCGTTTAAGGTTGGACTTGGTTCAACGCTGTTCCAAACATAATTAAATTCTTCTGAGAATGGCGATTGACAGCCATCTTCGTAGAAGTATTGTACATGGTAAATGCCCGATTCGGTTACGTTAATAGATTGCGTAATAAAAGGCATTATTTCTCCATTTAGGTACCAAACATAAGTGTCGGCAGTTGCAGGGCAAACCAATGCTTCGGCACCCATTTGCTCAATAGGAGCAGGATCTAAAATTATACAACTCACCTCCAAACATTCGGTACAAGCGGCATAACAATCTGTACCTTCGCCAATTTTCACATCATACATGCCTAGTTCAGCATCTACTGGTATCTCTACGTTTAATATAACTTCTTGTAGGCTGTTTACGCTAAAAGAGTTAACATACAGTACCGTACTGCCTCGGCTTATCACTACGTCCAATGCTGTTAAAGCACAACTTGATTGTTCAAATTCAAAACCTGGCAATAAACTTCTTAGCATAATCCCTAGTGTTTCTCCTTGGTTAGCACTTCCCTCCGTAACAGTAGGTACAACGCTTTCTTCTGGAGGGGGCAATACATTAAAGCAACCATAGCACATCACCTCACAACCTGTATCCTCCCCAACAAGCACATCGTAAGCCCCCCAAGGCGATGCTTCGTAAACGCCTACCTCTACATACACTTCCGTAGGTAGATAAAAATCATCTATCTCTACTGATAAAATAGGTAGTGTGGAGGAACCTTGTGAAAATATTACATTGTTCTCATCAATAGCACAAGTGGCTTGCCCAAAAACAAATGGAATCGTATTGCTAATGGTTACATTTAGTACATCGTTTAACTCTGCTACATTAGGATTAAGGCTAATTGCTCCTCCGTTTCCTGTTGATTCACTAACGGTAAAACAACCTACACAAGTTGTACCACAAACATTTACATCGTATACACCTTCAGATATGCTTGGTGGAATGTATACCGGCACTTGCATAAGTTCATCGTCAACAATATTTACAGGGTTAGACAAAAAGCTAGCTGTAGAAGAACCCTGTGTAAAGGAAACAGCAGTACAAGAGCCCTGTGTAAATTCAGTGCCTACGCCAGTAATAGTTATAGCTAGTGTTTCGTCTTGGTTACCTGAGTTTGGACTAAGCGAAATACTCTCAAAACTGTCATTAACTACAGAGAAACATTGGTCGCAAGATACCTCGCAACTTGTCCCTTCCCCAATAGCAATACCGTAAGAGCCAGATGGTACATTGTTGGGAACAGTAACGCTGGCAACAAGTTCATCCGTAGAAGAAATAATCACACCAATAGGATTAAAAGTGCTAGATCCTTGTTGAAACACCACATTTTCGGCTTGTATATTACAATCGCCTTCGCCAAAGCTATTGCCAGTACTAGTAATAAAAACGACAATCGCCTCTCCATTTTCGGCCGTATTAGGCAATGGAGAAACTTGAGCTTTTATGACGGCACTGCCCCCTAGTAAAAGGAGGAGTAAACATAAAATAGGAGTTAATTTTTTTTTCATATTTCATTTTTTAGGATTCACGTTAATTGGTTTGAGAAAGATGCTGATAGAAGTTACAATAGCCTTATCCTTTTAATGTTAGCAAAGGCAATCAGTACGTTCTGCTAGGAATACGCATAAGCCACTCGTTTACACAGAACCGTTATTCTATATTTATTAAAACGAAACATTTGTTATTTCCGTTGTTTAATCTTTGGCATCTATTTAACAAAGTTACTGCTTTTTTAGTTTCTTTTTAATAGTTTCTAAATACTGTTTTTTTCGTGGTAAGTCTTCTGTTACCGATTCGACCCATTTTAGTGCTTCGGTATAGTTTTTTTCATTGTAGTAAATCGCTCCCAAGTTTAATCGGGGGTCTTCAAAAGTAGGACTAATGCGTATAGATTCTTGGTATAAACTCTTGGCTTTTTCGTGCTGCCCTTTCACCTCGTAACAAGATGCTAAATCGTTGGTAATATGTTGGCTGTATGGACTGTATTGATATGCCTGTTTAAAATTAGTGATGGCAGCATCGGCATTACCTAGCGTAAAATAGGCAGTACCTATATACCAGTTTAGTGGTGCGGCAGTTGGATCGAGTTGGTAAAAAACAGATTGTGCTTTGTGAGCATAATGGATGAGTGCGTTCCATTTTTGTTGATGTTTAGCGGTAATCATATAGGCCGTATAATACTCGCCTTTAATGCGATAGCCACCAATAACAACATTCAAAATTAATGCCACAAGCATTGCACCTACTCCGAGGTTTACCCATTTAGGAAATTTAATCGCTTTTAAATATCCAGCACTAGTTAGCTCACTCGAAAGAAATGCTAAAAGCAAGGCCGTATAAATAAGATGTTCGATGCGTTCTTTAGGAAAATCGAATGCGGCAATGAGTAAATACCCTAGCAAAAAGGATAAGTAAATACTGATGGACAAGGCTTTTTTATTATTGGTTTCCTTTTTTAAATAAGCAATGCTTGCAATAATTAGCCAAACAAAAATTAAAATATAAACCACAAAACCCAAAATACCCGTTTCAGCAAAAACCCATAAAAAATCGTTGTGTGGGCGTTGAAACTGCACATTGTGTAACTCAATACGATACAAGCCAGCAATAGAACATTCCCCATAATGGGTTTTCCATTGTCCAGCCCCTACGCCTGTAAGTGGGTGTTTTTTAATTAAACAAGCGGTTTTATTCCAGAGGGTTATGCGTTCCTGTGCGGTTTCGGAACGGTTGTAGCGAGGCACGTAAAAGCGTTTTACAAATTCTTGGTAGTCGCCTTTTACCACATAAAAAGTAACAATGCCACCTAGTAGTAAGCCAACAGCTATTGCTATTTTTGCTAATGTTTTTTTAGGAATGATTTGTCTAAATTTCCAAAAAAATAATACCCCAAAAGTAAACAGCGTAAAAAAGAAGCCCAGCCATACCGCACGAGTTTGCAGCACTACAATAAAGCTAAATAGCAGCATAGTTGAAAAAACAGCCAATTTGCGCCAGGTATTTTGCAGGTACAAAACGCCTTGTAAACTAAACATTAATAGCAAAAATAAAAGGCTAGAAAACAAGTTTTTATGCCCACAAATAGCATTAATATTGTAAAGAGTATGTGCATTAACCGTAGGCAATTGCGCCATTTGAATGAGGGCAATAGCACCGCCAATAAAAGTGAGTACAATACTACTTTTAAAGGCCCATTTTTTAAAAGAAGGATAGGTTTGGTAAAAAACAACTGCATTAAAAAATACCCCAAACCACAATAACATTTTTTGACTTTCAAAAATACTTTCGGCAAAACTATTGCTCCATAAAACGGTGCTTAAATTGAGTAAATAAAAGAGCAACAGCAATACGCCAATACTATTAAATTGCTTAAAGTTAGCCAACTCTTTTTTCCACAAAAGTAAACCTGTTGTAATTAATAGTATAAACGATAAAAGCATAAACCGAGGGGCAAGGCTCGAATCTATCGCATAAAATATAGAAAAGGAAGGACAAACCGTTAATGCGCCAATGCTAAAAATAGCTGCCGCTTTGTTAGTTGGGGAAGTAAGCATAAACTACTTTTAAAATAATTGGGGTAAATGAGCTTCTGGTAAGGATGTACACGAAGTTGCACGAAGCTTTTTGGGCTTTGCCGTTTTTTTTTCCTAGTCATGTAGAGAAAATTCATGAATTTTCTTTTCAGGGTTGCACAAAATTTTTTGGCTTTCCTGTTGCTCTTTCCTAGTTATTGGGATGTTTTAATTTTGTGGTCGTCTAGTTTATTCAGACGTACTAAATTTTTAGAAAAATAGTATGTCTTTGCGCTAAATAGAGCAATGCATAACCCCAAACCTTTACCCCTTCAAAGCCGTTATCGAAATTTCAATATTTACATCTTTGGGCAATCGAGCTACTTCTACGGTTTCACGGGCGGGGGCAGTATCATTATCAAAGTACTCGCCATAGATTTGGTTTACTTGCCCAAAATCGTTCATGCTTTTTAAAAAAATGGAGGTTTTTACAATGTTATCGTAGCTCAGGCCAGCGGCTTTTAGCAATGCACCAATGTTGTGCATTACTTGCTTTGTTTCTGCTACAATATCTTGGGTAACCATTTCCCCGTTTTCGGGATTAATGGCAATTTGTCCTGATAAAAAAAGCAAGTCGCCAGCCCATACGCCTTGCGAATAAGGGCCGATAGGGGCGGGGGCATTATTGGTGAAAAGTATTTGTTTTGGCATTTTTTATTGAAAAATTTAAGGTTTTTAATTCAAAGTGGTGGAGTTTATTTTTTCTCATTCACTAAGGTTTGGTGCCGACGATAATACGTAAAGACGAAGCACAGCTCAAAAATTTGAACCTAAAATCAATAAGCAATTTTATTGATAAGTATAATACCCATCCTGTCGCACACCAATAATAGGTAAGCGGCGATTCATTTCGAAATAATCGTAAACGCCTTTTATGTTGTCCCAAAAACTAATAATATTTGGTTGATTGGCATATTTGGGCATCTCTTCATTATAAAAAATCATGTTATTAAACTTAAAAGGAAAAATATGTACTGGAATGGTCGCTTGTCCATTGTCTCGTGCTAGTACGGCTAACCAATAAAGTTCTTTAATTTTTTCATTGTTAACGGGCATACAGCCTACGGTTTTGCATTCGCCATGTATATAAATACTGCCGCCCAATGCCCTATAGTTAGATTGTAGCCTATCCGATTTGTTAGGGTAATTAATGCCTAAAGAGAGGAAATAGTCGCTTTGCGGATTAAATTTACTAATTTCATAAAATCCTTCTGGCACCTGATGATCTCCCTGTCGTCTTTTAGGCCCTAAGCGGCCAGCAGACGCACAAATGGTATAATCTTTATATTTTACAAATTGCCCCAACCAATCTTTTACCCAAAGCTCTACGATGCCTTCTTTTTTAAAAGCACGTATATATATTTCTTCAGGAGGATAATTAAGCCCTCTAGCTTCAAATCGTTTTCTGAGGTTATAATCTTTATCCCGTTGGGCTTCTTTTACTCGCCAAAAACGCAATTGTTTTTCTTTAAATGGATCTCCTTTAAATGAATTTTGGTTAAAACTATTACTTGCCCAAACTAATAAAGATGGACAAACAACAATTAACAAGAGGAGGGTGATGCTTATAGTAAAACTTTTTTTCATCGTAAAAAAAAGTGGTTTTAAGGATGAGAAAATGTGGTGTTAGTTGTTCGGCTCTACTTATTGGTTCGGCATACGTTTTAATAATTTCCTAGTGCAACTCCTACACAAAATTTATGCAAGCGTAAAAATCATTAAAATAGGTGCTCTACAAAAATATGGAATTTATTTGTAAATGGATAACATTTCCGAGGGTTTTACAATAGCTTGTATAGTATGGGCTTGCTAGGGCTTGCATCTAAGGATAAACTGGCAAATTGCAGATTGATAAAGTAAGTCCCATCTTTAACGGTATTTGGTACATAAATCAACTCGGTAATGCTGCATCCTAAACGCACTTGTTTGCTAGGATATTGCCAAAAAGCTTTGTGCGCTAACAGTTTTCCTTCATCCTGTTCTTTATCAACCGAGGGAAGGTCGAGCAGTAGGTGTTCGATGCCGTTTTGTACCATATAAGTAATGGCTTCGTGATGAATATAAGGGGGATTGCTGCCAGAATAATTGGTGCGTAATTTTAGGTCGTCGTTGGGCAACGTACGCAGCACCAAAGCTTGTGCAAGCTTATTGTTAAACGCATCCGCTATTTGTTGTTGGGTAATTACTCTATCACCATTGGCTAATTTTACGGGGTAAACACTAATCAATTCTGCTAGAAAAAAAAACTGCTTGATGCATTCATTAACCGTTTCGCCACCAGTAGAAATATGCCCTACACATTCGGTATGCGTGCCATTGCCATGTGGATTAAATTGCACATTTTTAAAATTTACCACACCTCCTTCCTGCGTATCCCCCACAAAATCGCCTGCTCTTACAGGGGCAATATGTACGGGAGAGGCGTAAAATGCACTCACCGTATCCAATCCTGCTTTTAAAGGAATAGAAATGTCGATGGGTTTTGAAAGATCAATGCTGAAATTTTCGTCATTTAGTTTTATATTCGCTCGCATATTTTTTTATTTGTTTTTTTCGACCAGTTTATCTAACAGTAAAAGTACTTGACACTTTACAGCGGTGCAGCGAAGCAGAACCGTCTAAATACCAAGTACCCTCTACCAAGAAAAATTGTAAACGAATTAGATAAATAGGTCGTTTTTTTTTCAAACCAAAAGTAAAACCGAAATATAGCAAAATTAACCAACAAACAATTATAAATCATCATGAACAATACTTTATTACAAAATATGGGTTTTAAAACGGGTCTTTTTTTAGCACTATTACTAGGAATTACCTACGGCTGTGGTGGTGGCGGCGAAGCATTAAGCGATGGCGATGACAACAGTTATAATGCTGGCGCAATGGCGATGCTAAAAGATGGACAAATTCCAGTAAGCGACTTTTTTAAAACGCCCGAAAAAAGTGGGTTCCGAATTTCAAAAGGAGGCACCTATTTTTCTTACCTAGCACCACATGAAGGAAAGTTAAATATTTTTGTGCAAAAAATTGGCGACAAAAAGCCTGCTCCTATTACCAAGGAAACCCAAAAAGATTTAGGCGGCTACACTTGGATAAATGATGAACAACTCATTTTTGTGCGAGCCACAGACGATAAAGGCACTTTTCAGTTAGTGCAAGTGGATAAGGACGGTAAAAACGAAAAAGATTTAACGCCCTTTGAAGGAGTTGGCATACAAATGATTGACGAACTACCCGAAATTCCAGACGAATTAATTTTAGGGATTAACCAACGCAACCGACACCTTTTTGATGCCTACCGCTTCAATATTAAAACAGGAGACACTAAAATGGTTGCTGAAAATCCTGGCGATATTAACTCCTGGCTAACCGACCATAAAGGGCATGTGCGTATTGCCATGTCAACCGATGGCGTAGAAAATACCTTGCTATATAGACCTACCGAACAAGACCCGTTTAAAAAAATGCTCACCACCGATTTTAAAGCTACCATCACTCCTTTATTTTTTGATTTTGACAACAAAAACGTATATGCCGTTTCTAACCTCGACACCGATAAAACGGCTATTGTTTTGTGTGATTTGTCGAATGGGCAAATTGTAAAAACCATTTATAAAAATCCTAAAGTGGATGTAAGTAGCATGGCCTACTCTCGCCAACGAAAAGTGCTAACAACCGTATTGTTTACCGATGCCAAACAAGAACGACATTTCCTAGATAAAGAGGCCGAAAGTTTGTACGCCGATTTAGAAGCCAAACTACCGAACTATGATTTGGTAATTACGGGCGCAAGCCAAAAGGAAGATAAATTTTTAGTGCGGGCGCAAAGTGATCGCTCTATGGGCATTTATTATTTCTACGATAAAAATAAAAAGGAACTAACCGAATTAGCCAATATAAGCCCGTGGATGAACACGGATAATTTATGCGAAATGAAACCCATCAGCTACAAAAGCAGAGATGGCTATACCATTAATGGTTACTTAACTTTACCCAAAGGCAGCAGCGGCAAAAACCTCCCCGTTATTGTAAATCCACATGGTGGCCCGTGGACACGCGATGCATGGAACTACCGTTCGCATGTACAGTTTTTTGCCAATAGAGGATATGCCGTTTTGCAAATGAATTACCGAGGTTCAATAGGCTACGGCAGGCAGTTTTGGAAAGCTTCGTTTGGCGAGTGGGGCGGCACTATGCAAGATGATATTACGGATGGCGCAAAATGGTTAATTAGCGAGGGCATTGCCGACCCTAAACGCATTGGTATTTATGGGGCAAGTTATGGCGGTTATGCCAGCTTAATGGGCTTAGTAAAAGAACCCGATTTGTTTGCCTGTGGCGTAGATTATGTAGGCATTAACAATGTTTTTGCTTTTATGAATGCCATTCCCAAACAAATGGAAGCGATGAACGACATGTTTAGCGAAATGGTAGGCAGCACCGAAAAAGACAGTCTAAAATTAGTTGCCGTCTCTCCTATTTACCAAGCCAAAAAAATAACCAAACCCCTACTCATTGCCCAAGGAGGCAAAGACCGACGAGTAGTGCAAACAGAAACGGATGAGTTGGTAAAAGCCCTTAAAAAACAAGGCGTAGAAATAGAATATTTCCTGAAAGCCGATGAAGGGCATGGCTTTAGAAACCCTAAAAATCGGGATGAGTTTTTTAATGTGATGGAGGCTTTTTTTGCGAAGCACCTTAAATAAGGTAATAGGTGCTTTTGTAGGAGGCAGAACGTAGAGAAAATTCATAAATTTTCTCTACGTTCTAAAAAAGGGCCTCCAAACGTTTAGCCCAACAACATCCCCGCAATAGTAGCCGTTAAAAAGCAAGCAATGGTACCGCCAATAAGGGCTTTTACTCCTAGCTCGGCAAGCGTTGTTTTTTGCGATGGAGCCAAAGCACCAATCCCTCCTAGCTGAATACCGATGGAGCCGATATTCGCAAATCCGCATAAAGCATAAGTAGCAATAATTAGCGATTTAGCTTCGGTTAATACGCCTGTTGCTTTCATATTACCCATTGAAATGTAGGCTAAAAATTCGTTTAAAATTGTTTTTTGTCCTAGCAGTTGACCAATGGCAACTATATCGGTACTAGGTACGCCTAATATCCATGCAATAGGCGCGAAAATATAGCCGAACAAATACTCTAAGCGCAAGCCTGGTTTATCGCTTGGGTCGCCTACTACATAATTAGGATCGGCGGCAATTGTTCCGTTAAGATCGCCTATTTGACCAATGTACAATAGCATGGTGTTTACCATTTCTACCATCGCTAAAAAAACCAATAACATTGCCCCTACATTTACCGCCAGTTTTAAGCCTTCCGTTGTACCATTAGAAATCGCTTCTAAAGCATTGGAGCCAATAGATTCGGCAGGTACTTCTAGTTTTTCTTCTACTTTTTCAGTTTCGGGAAACAGCATTTTAGCTGCTACAATTGCCGCTGGTGCCGACATAATAGAAGCCGTTAACAAGTGCTTGGCAAAAGTAGATTGTTGTACGGGATCATCACCTCCTAAAAAGCCAATAAAAGCAGCAAACACACCGCCCGCAATGGTTGCCATACCACCCGTCATCAAACACATAATTTCCGATTTGGTCATTTTATCCAAATAGGGTTTTACTACTAGTGGTGCTTCCGTTTGTCCAATAAAAACATTGGCTGCTGCTGCTAAACTTTCGGCACCCGATAAACGCATGGTGCGACTCATTACCCAAGCAATGCCATAGGTTACTTTTTGTAAAATGCCTAAGTAATATAACAAGGAAGAAAGGGCAGAGAAGAAAACAACGGTCGGTAATATTTTAAAGGCGAAAATAGCTCCGATACCAAAATCGCTGGTTAGGTTACCAAATAAAAACCTAGCTCCTTTTTCTGAGAAATTTAAAACGCTCACAAAAAAGTCGGCAATAAATTGGAAAAAGGCGGAGACATAAGGATTTTTGAGCACCAGAAAACCAAAGAGCAATTGCAGCAAAATACCCGATCCTACTAGCCGCCAGTTAATGGCTTTTCGGTTGTTACTCAGCAGAAAGCAGATAAATAATAAGCAAATAATGCCAATAATTCCTCGTAAAATGCTGTTGTCGAGTATTTTACCTATTGCACTCCGTTCGTCTCGATATTGTAGTTGGTAATTTTTTCCACCGCCTTGTAGTACTAATGCATCGGCACTAGCTTGTTTTATATTTAATTGCAAGGGAATAGGCGGATTGTAAACGGGTTGTTTGGGAGCTACATAGTTAGAATCTACGGCTAAACTATCGGCTAGTTGTTGCGGTGTAAGTTTAGGAACGGGCTTGGGCTTATTGGGATCGCTGTAAGTAAGTTCGATGTTTTTATTGGCTAGTTCCCAAGTGCCTTGTATGGTTTGTTTACCTTTGCGGTAAATAAAACGTTTCCCTAGCTCGTCATCAGCAAATCGCCACGACAAATTACCATCGGCGGCTTTCCACTTTTTGGTAATTTCTTGTGCTTGCAAACTGGAGCTAAAACAAAGGAATAGCGTTACGCCCAATAGGAGTAACACCAAACCAGCAAAAGAGCGTTTGTTCTTTGTAGTAAAAGGGTGATAAGTTGGATTCATAATAGTTGTCTAATGATAAGTGACGGATGCGAGTTATTTTTTTGTAGTAGATGGGTATCCTATCTTTTTCATCCCCCAAAATAGTTTTTTTTTGCTACAATGAAAAACTTGCACCGAAATTTACCCACTTGATATTACAAATAGCTGATAAAGCGTAACTTTGCCCTATGAAAAACAAGCAAAAATTTCCTGATAACTTAATTTACGGACGGCATCCCATCCTAGAAGCCCTAGATGCAGGCACTACCTTTGACAAATTGTTTTTGCAAAAAGGCGTGAACAGAGATTTCCAGATGGAGGTGACCAAAAAAGCCAAAGCACAAAACTTGTCGGTACAAGTAGTGCCAATAGAAAAGCTGAATCGCATTACCAGAAAAAACCACCAGGGCGTGCTAGGTTTTGCCGCCCTAATTCCCTACTACGACATAGCAGATGTACTAGCCAAAGCGTACGAAGATGGACAAATGCCCTTATTTGTTTTATGTGATGGCATTACCGATGTGCGTAATTTTGGCGCAATGGCACGCACCGCCGCTTGCACAGGAGCGCAGGCAATGGTGATTACCGCTAGAGGTTCGGTAGCGATTAATGCGGAGGCTTTAAAATCGTCGGCAGGAGCATTGCATAAAATAGCGGTTTGCAAAGTGCGGTTTTTAGAAGATACCATTAAGTATTTAAAAACAAATGGCGTACAAATTGTTGCCACTAGTTTAAAAACCAACACTTATTTACAAGCCGCCGATTTAAGCGGTCCTACAGCTATTGTTATGGGCGCAGAAGGAAAAGGGGTTAGTCCTAAGTTTTTAAAAATGGCGGATGAGGTGGTTAAAATTCCTATTCAAGGTACGTTTGATTCGTATAATGTGTCGGTGGCTACGGGGATGATGTTGTATGAGGCGATGCGGCAGCGGTTGGGGTAGGTATCAAAGGATAAACTCTTATAAAAAGACAGTGCTGTGTACAAGTAAAAAATGGAGGTACTTACAGAATCCTTTGAAACAGAAATGCCAGAATCATAAACAAAATAAATTATGATAGATTATAATGAAAATGTTGATTTTTTAATAGAGAAAACAGTATTAGTTAATGAGTTATTTTTATAAGTATTTATATTTACACACTATAAATAAATGGGTAAGTGTGGCAAAAAAAAGCCAGTTAAGAATGTGCCGATTATTTATGTTCAGCTACTTAAGCTAGGAAATAAACTAATTTTCCTGTATTTTTGTTTTAAAGTGTAAAGTACTCGTTTCAAAAAAAAGTAAATCATGTTAGCAGTAAATAATCCAATAGGCAAAATTGTGGTATGGACTCATCTGCAAAAGGATAATTTGCCTCAAAAATCTATTGAGCAATCAGTTGCTGATGTGGTAGATTTATTAACTGTGAGAGTTGTTCAAAACCCTGTCGAAGAAGTAGCCAACAGCTTGATAGAACGCATTTTTGATTTGCGATGGGAGATTATAAGTTGGCTTGCTGATGACCTAGAGTTCTTTAATAATTACCTAGAAGAATTGAATACGCATATATCTAAAAATCTTCAATTAGTGCCCTACTCCGATTTAGCAAATGCAGTAGCTAGTTCTCTGTTGTCCTACGAAAATATTACTGCACCCTATTTAGAAGAAACTGATGCGTTGGAGGGCGCTTTAAAAAAAGCACAAACTAATAAACCCGATTACAATGTTATTAAACAGTTAGAACTTCACCCAGGTCCACAAGTAAAATACCTAAAAAGTTGGTTCGATGCATCGCTTAAAATGGAGGTAGGAATTATTCTTGCCGATTTAATTTTAACCAACCAAATGCAATTCCCTGAAAAAAGAATACAAGAAGAACTAATTGACTTTATATA
The DNA here is from genome assembly GCA_020630215.1 of Bacteroidota bacterium. Taxonomy (GTDB): domain Bacteria; phylum Bacteroidota; class Bacteroidia; order Chitinophagales; family UBA2359; genus JAHDBT01. Next base: position 11,019 of record JAHDBT010000010.1, on the reverse strand, counting down.
CAGCACCATCACTAAATTTGGTGCCTACTCCATCATTACAGGCTTTTGGAAACCCTCCACAGAAGACACCTCGAATTTAACCAACAGAATGAAAATCTTGGCAGCAACCATAGAACTTGATAACCAAGCACCTAATCCTATATCAAGTCAGGCATTTACTAAAATCCTCCATAACTAATCACCCAACACAACATGTATTTAATTCGTTTGAGCCAAAAAGCAGAAGAGGATATTCCACGTTTAAAAAGAGAGAATCCCAAACTAGCCGCAAAAATATTAGATCTAATTCTCAATATTGGCAACACCCCATTTGATGGTTTAGGCAAACCCGAAGCACTAAAAGGCGACCTACAAGGTTGGTGGTCTAGAAGAATCACCGACAAACACCGCCTAGTCTACCGAATCAATGAAAACATACTAGACATTGCTTCGTGCTATGGTCATTATGATGATAAATAACAAAAGTCACTACAAGAACTTAAATGTAGCAGCTTTTTTAATGATATACCAGTTGTTTGTCTAATTAACCTAAAATCCTGTCAAGTAATATCTTTACAAGCATCCTTTTTACACGACTCAATTAAAATTAGAAACAAGATTAATAATGGTATTAACTTTTTCATGGTAGAAAATTCATGTTTCAAAAAAAACGGTTGTTACTGGCCACCCTATATCTAAGCAAACTTGCCTAAAAAACAAAAACCCTTAACAGCATAAATACCATCAAGGGTTGTAGCGGAATCACCTAGCGTACCAAAAGGGATTCGACGGCTACAAAGTATATCTTACAAAAACTTAATTTTCAATCATTTACAATTATTTCCTTTCAAATTCAGCTATGATATTAGCGCAACATATCCTTCCAAAGCACTACTAAAATTAATTAGTTATCTCCACATCAAAAAGCACAAATGAGGCTACATTGCGTACGCCGTCATTGGCTCCTAAAGAAAAGCGATAATCTCCTGCAACCAAGGTTTGAGGGATGGTATATTCAAAATCGAAATTAAAATTCGTATCCACATTTTCATCAAAAGGAAAGGCTTTATCTGTTGTAAAGGTGTTTCCTGATGATAGATCAGTATAAGCAAGATAAAGCACTCCATTACCACCATCACTAAGCGACCTTTCATCTGTGACTTGCCCTACAAAGTTGACGGCTTCTCCTTTTTGGATAGAAAAACTACTTGCAGGTGCTTGAACATTTATCTGAGGCGGAACATCATCAAGTGGATTTTTGATTTTCAAGGAATGGAAATTCACAAAAGGACTGTCGTTTCCTGACTCGTCAATTACCTGAATGTGAAAATGATAATTGCCAGCAGTTACATTTGGAGGTACGGTAAGCGTTTTAATAATTGGTGCAGAGGTGCCTGAAATATCTTGAATGTCCAAAACAGTCCAGTCAACGGTTTGATTAGCTATATTGGGTACTGCAATTGAAGGAGCTGTTCCGCCTCCATGTCCATGACAATCAAAATTGTTGTGGATGTCTACTTTATATTGAGACAGCGCATCATTGTCACTAAAGATAACATCAAAAGTAAGTTCGCCATCTCCTGCGAGTTGAAAAACTAGCGGCTCCTGAGTACCACATATCTCCTCTTCCGTAGGAACAGGCGTATAGCTTATTACTTCCATTGATGGCGGCGTAACGTCTACATCTCCCCCATTACAACCAATTACAAAAAAAATGATTATTGGGAGGAGATGGTTAATCTTTAATTTATTCATATTGAGCTGCTAAATTATGGAATGTTCATTTTATTCTAACGCAAATATACGGTAAAATTTTGTTAATGCAACAAAGTTGCATTATCTTTGTTGCATGGAAATTTTTAGGAAAACAAAATCACTCCAAATTATACTCGAAGCCTTCGCTCACTCTAACCATGCTTTATCTGTGGCGGAATTGGTTAAACAATTTAAGGAGGATATGAACAAAACCACTGTTTATAGGATATTGGAACGATTAGAAAAAACAGGGTTTCTACATTCCTTTACAGGAAAAGATGGTCTTAGATGGGTGGCAAGATGTAAGGACGAGTATGCTTCCAATCACACTACAAATCATCCTCATTTTCAATGTCAAGAATGTGGGAAATCGGAATGCTTAACAATAGATATATCCATTCCCCCTGTCCCTAACCATAAAGTCATTTCTGCTAATTTATTACTCATTGGCCAATGCGAAGATTGTCTTTATTAAGTAAAACCATTACTTAGTATTCGTGAAGCTACCACTTAATTTTATTGAATGAGATTCTTTTTTTGCTTTCTTTTAATATTCATCTGCTCTACCTTAAAGGCTCAAATTAATGGTATTGTCTTAGATGAAAACTTGGTTTCAGTACCAAGTGCAACCATTCTTCTGCTTCCTGATAGTGTTTATACTATTACCAACACGGATGGCCAATTTTCATTTATAGACTTGCAGGATAAGGCTTACGAAATAAGAGTTTCCTATATTGGATATGAGACTCATGCGGAATTTGTTAAGGTTAAAACGGGTAAGTCAAAAGATATAAAAATCATTTTACATCCAAAAAGTGAGGTTTTGCATACGCATGAAGTTTCAGAAGAACATGCTAAACAAGAAGAAACCCTTCAAACGGACCATATTCATGAGGACTTTTTCGAGAAGAACTTAGAAGGTACTTTTGCTCAATCTATTGAAAAACTACCAGGCATAAGTGTTATCAATGTAGGCGTTGGTATTGCTAAACCAGTCATTAGAGGGCTTTCTTTTAATCGTATTATTGTTAACCATCAAGGCATTAAACAAGAGAGCCAACAATGGGGCAGTGACCACGGTTTAGAAATAGACCAGTTTGATGTGGAAAGAGTCGAAATCATAAAAGGTCCTGGCTCCCTTCAATATGGTTCTGATGGACTTGGAGGTGTTATCAATATCATGCCTGATAAACTATTGCCCGAAAATAGTTTCAAGGGCAGTTTGCTCGCAGTACATAAAACCAATAACGATCACTGGGGCGGTTCCGCAAAATTGGGCTTCAATATTAATAGCTGGTTTTTGACGGCACGTTATTCTCAACAAGATTTTGCAGATTACCAGGTACCTAGCAATTTATTTACTTATAACGGTTATGATTTGCCTATTGTAAATAATCGACTAAAAAATACAGCTGGAGAGGAAGCGAACATTAGCATTTCTGCTGGGGTAAATAAAAGTTGGGGAATTACTCGATTACTATACAATCATTATTCCTTAGATGTAGGAATATTTAGTGGTGCGGTAGGCATTCCTCGTTCTTATGCGCTTACCGATGATGGAAATTATCGGGACTTTGATGTGCCACAACAAAAAGTTGACCACCAAAGAATTTCTTTGAATCAAATTTTCTTCTTCAGAGGTAATCACCTTACCTTAGATGTTGGTTTTCAACGCAACCTGCGTCAAGAACTATCCCAACCAGAATTCCATAGCATTCCGCTTTCCCAACTCGAAGACCCCAATGATAAATTGGGTCTTGAACTGCTGTTGGAAACTTTTAGTATCGCTTCCCATTATGAGTATTATTTTGGTCACCATTGGAAAAACATTGTTGGTGTTAATGCACAATGGCAGCGCAATAGACGGGGAGGGTTTGAATACCTGCTTCCTGATTTTCGGACTTTCCGTGGAGGCCTATTTTCCATTTTGGAAAAAGAAATTACAGAAAACTGGCTTGTAAATGGTGGTTTGCGCTTAGATTTGGGTAATAATGATACGGAGTTTTACCGTCAACATATATGGGATAGTAATGAAAACATTATAGACTCCCTAATTTCTATAGCTACCGACGACTTATTTTTTAACTGGTCAGCTTCCATCGGCTCTAATCTGGCACTTTATGATGGAAAATGGACGATAAAAGCAAACTTTGGTAAAAGCTTTCGAGTACCTTATCCTTCTGAAACGGTTTCTAATGGCATTCATCATGGCACTTTCCGACATGAAGTAGGTACACCCGATTTGGACTCGGAACATGGCTACCAACTTGACTTAGGAGCCTATTGGAATTATAAAAAGCTAGAAGGCAGTTTTGCCGTATATTTCAATTACTTTGATAACTATATTTATCTTGGACCTACTTTCCCAGCTCGTTTTTCACAATTGCCAGAAGCAGGACAAATTTTTCAATACCGACAAGACAATGCCATTTATACTGGTTTTGAATTACAGTGGAATTGGGAACTTTCACCAAAACTAAACCTCCATCAAGTGGTGGATTTTGTTCAAAGCTATAACCCTAAAACCAGGCTTGCATTGCCATTTACCCCACAACCTTCTATCCGCACCGACCTTAGTTTTTCGCCTTTTCATAATAAATGGATAGCCGATTCTTATATTGAATTATCCCATCAATATAATTTCGCTGCAGCGGGTAATCTTCGCATCGATCGCTCTGAGCAATCCACACCAGCCTATCAACTTTTAGACTTAGGAATTGGCACTGATATCCACATTGGAAAACAAGAAATAAATATTAAATGTCAGGTACAGAATATATTTAACAGCAGCTATTTAGCGCATTTAAGCCGCTACCGTATTATTAATGTTCCAGAACAAGGAAGGAATATTGTTCTGACGATGAAAGTACCTTTTGATGGTAAGCTAAAAAAATAGGTTTAGACGACTTAGAAAAAGCCATCTAAACCTAATTTCGACATGTTTATCTAAGCGTTTTACACTTTTTCTTGGTAGAGGGTACATGGTACTTGGTATTAGGATGGTTTCGCTTCGCTACACCGTTTAAAAGTGTCAAGTACTTTTCGGGTTAGATAAACATGTCCTAATTTCAAACATAAATTCACACTATTGCAAACAAAACTCCGCCTCTACGGTAGCCTTTTCTGCACAATCATGATCTACACATGCTGAAACTTCAAGATGAAAGCAAGTTCCAACAGGATAGCTGCATAAGTCCACTTCCTGTTCAAAGTTGATGGTTTGATCATGTGAGTGTGCATCATGATCGATAATTTTGTCATTCACATCACCTTCTGGGTGCAGCACAACCTCCACTTCATGGTTTTCATCTGAGGCAACAAAGTCAACATGTATACGTACCTCTGCACAGTTAGCTATTTCGATATTTTCCCCATCAACTGGTTCTTCAATAGTAATGGTAATGGTGTTATCATCATGGTCATCATCATCATCTTTGCCACAGCTTGTAATGCATAGTAGTCCAACAGCGAGGAAAGAAAGCAAGTAAAAAAATTTAATGTTGCTCATTTTTAAAATTTTAAATTAAATAGTTAATGTCTGTTTTTAAACTAAATATTGTGCAAATATAGGGATTAAAGTTAGAAATGCAACATTGTTGCATTTAGAAGGAATATTTTTATTTGGGGTTTTACTTGGGGTGCGACAGTATTGAGGGTTATTTTGTGGGGTTGGCCTACATTGAGATTTTTTGATTATTGCTTTTTTTGCCTTGTTGTTTCGTAAAGGATGTTGTTTAATTATATCGAGCCGAGATTCTTAGCTTAATAAGTGAAAGTGGAAAAATAAAATCGGCCATTATTGCTTATTCTTTTATCCAATCCTGCGTTGCAAATATTCGTCATAGCTGTTCCTACCAATTGAAAACTGGGCCACCCTGCTAGTTGAAAACTGGGCCACTTATCACCAAAATATCGAGCAATTTTCGATATTTAAAAATGATAAGGATGGGACAACACCAACAAATACTTATTTTGTGGCAACAGGGTAAGAGCGAACGTAAAATCGCAAAAACATTAAGTCTTTCCCGCACGACTGTCCACAACTACCTAAAAAATCACAAGCTTCGTTACACGCCTGCAAAAGGCTTACTTTCTCCTGAAAGTATTAGCTACATTCCTAGCTATAATAGCAGCAATCGTACTCGTCGGCGTTTAAGTAGGGAGATGATTGCCATGATTGAAGAATGTCTGTCGAAAAATACGGTAAAGTTAGCTCAAGGACTTGGTAAGCAACGTATGCGAGCCACCGATATTCACAGACATCTACATGCAGCAGGACATCAAATTAGCTATTCAACCGTAACGGACTATATTCGGGAACATCACCACCTTCAACGGGAAGCCTTTATTCGACAAACAGTGCAGCCAGGTTCAACGGTTGAGTTTGATTGGGGCGAGGTGCAACTGCGCATCAATGGCAAAGTTCAAAAACTTTATCCAAGAAGCCCGAAATATTGTACTGGCAGGTAACCCTGGAACAGGTAAAACGCACCTAGCTATTGCACTTGGCATCAAAGCTTGTTTACAAGATTTTACCGTTTTTTTTACCACCATTCATGCATTGCTTACTAAGATTAGAGAAGCACGTTCCGAGCGAACATTAAGGCAATTAGAAAGTCGTTTTGAAAGGTATGACCTTGTTATTTGCGATGAATTTGGCTACATCTCTTTCGATAAAGATGCCGCCGAATTACTCTTTACTCATTTATCGCTCAGAGCTGGAAGAAAGTCCACCATCATCACCACCAATCTAGCATTTGATAGATGGACCGAAATTTTTGGCGATGAAGTCCTAACAGCCGCAATCGTAGACCGATTAACTCACAAAGCACACCTTATTAACATGAATGGAGACTCTTTTAGGGTAAAAGAATCTATCCAAATGGCTAGTAAACAATAATTTTTCTATTTTTAGCTTTTCTAAAAGTGGCCCAGTTTTCAACTGGCAACTGGCAACTGGCCCAATTTTCAACTAGCAGGAACATAATACAATTATTCGTATCAAATTTGTGTTAAACAACTTTATTTATTAAGCAAAAGAGAACCTGAAAACCACTTGCATTTGAGTATAGGCTTGTTGCCCTTTGAGAAATGCGACCTATTTATCTAATCGGTTTACACTTTTAGGCGCAAGCCAGGAGGCTTTAAGCCCAAACTGCTACAGGCTTGACCATGCTGCCCAGTCTAGCCTCCTAGCTGAAGCATAACGGGCCTGAAGCGGCTGGCTTGATGTCAATTACTTTTAAAGTTTACATTAAAACAATTAAAATTACCATATAAAATTTAGATGCCAAGATTCTTTATTTCAGCTTTAATCAATTTAGAAACCTCTTTGTTATAGTTCTTTTTAGAAATCCCTGTTAAGCTTTCTATTTTTGCAAAGTATTCGTCTTCATCTTTAGTCCTTTTGGTTAGTAATAATTCCCAAACACCATCAAATCCTTTTTCTTTTTCTATCTTCTTAACTATCAAAGCACCAATAAAATCATCTGTATAAACGTTATGTTCGTTAGCTACAATATGTGACTTATTTTTCTTGTGTTCCAACCAATCAACTTGTTTTCCAACTACAAATTTTTCCTTAAAAACAGGAAACAACTCTTCCCAGCTTTTTCCCCACATTCCACCATATAAGGTTGCGATGTAGCAGTCTACTCTCCTATGCACTTTTTTTCGAGCAATGACTTTCCTTAACCTGTTATGCCATAAATCATGCATACTAACGCCATAAAGTCTGGATTCAGTTGAAACCTCCACTGTTTTTTTGCCTTCTTCCGAAACCCATGAAGTATTTAAAACATTACCATTATAATCTGACTTATACTCTACCCCAAACAATTTAAGGGGGTTGGTTTCCTTTTTGCATAAATAATGTTCCGTATATGATTCTTTTTCATAATTCTTTAATTTTTTATCATAGAACACGATCTGATCCGTAATTTGTTGAAGCTTTTCGCCGTCTATAGTGTAGGGATAATAATAGGTATCATTGCCCGATTTTTTGGAGCTCCAATTTTGGGTGTTTCTCAATAGCGGAGAAGAAATTAAAAAGCTATTGTTTGCTTTATGTGCAATGAGTTCAAAACTTGCCCTTAAAATAGCGGTGTTTTCATTTATCCCTATGTAGGAAACTTTAACTGCGTATTTGTCTTCTTCTAAGGGAATTATATTGGTAAGGTAAGCTTTAAAAAAAGAATCATCTTTAAATTTTTCACTTTTTTGAATACCCATTATTTCATCTATTAGAATTTGTGTTTCCACCCTTTCAGTGGGTAATATCCATTTGTTTTGACTATTGTTTTGAGCAGCAGACAAAAATGCATCTACTGATAATATTAAAGCTTTGCTCTCCAAGCTATCGTCAGGCATTACTATATCATCATTGATTTTGAGATGGTTCGTTTGAGCACTGACTGTAGTACAAATAGCAATAAAAAAAGCTAAATAAAGATTGATTTTTTTCATGACTTTTAATTTTAAATTAATATAAGAAAACACTATTAATTAATTAATACTTATTTATTGCAAGGACAAATATTAGGTAACGTGAACTAGCGATTAAAACGAGATAAATAGTTCACATGAGGTAGCTCGACATAATTAATTGTCCTTACTAACCGAGCTTTTTTTTGTAAAACTACTTAGCTAACATTTTTTAGTCTCTTCTTTTGATTTGTTTCCCATATTTCCAAACCCAGTCCTTCTGTATCTCGTTTTGATTTTTTTAAGACTTTGTTATAATGTTTGGCCATATCCATTTGTCCATTATTATAATAGGTTTCGCCTAGGGAGTCTATCAAATCTAGGTTACCAGGTTCATATTCAACAAGAATTTGTGCCATAGCAACAGCTTTGGGGTATTCTTTTTTCCCAATCAATTCATAAACGGCATGATTTAATATGATATGGTAAATATTGTTTTCGACAAGGAAATTTAATAGACTGTCCTTTTTTGTTGTGAGTTTTTCCTGGCTCATATTTTGGAAATGTTCAGATAAACCCCGTCTATGCCAACTATGTTTTAGCACATTTTTAAAGTGCGAGATAGGATAAATTGCAGGCTTTTTAATACCATTTTCCACTTTGAATCTATGTAATTGCAAGGTATTTTCAACGGTAAGATTTTTATCCGCTATGATTTTATTCGCATCGATTAGTCTATCACTATATACAAGTCCTTTATATCCATACTTTTCGTTAAGGTCTGTTAGATAAACCATACAGGAAGTCGCTAGTAATTTTTGTTTAGGAAAGTTGAAAAATAAAAAGACTTTTGTAGGGATGCTCTTGTAATCAGATTTCTTCAGATGCAATACCTCGATTGGTTTATTTGTTTCTGCTAATAAAGTCGTATCAGAAGAAATTTGAATAATTGATTCGGAATAACCTTCGCTTGTTTTTTCACCAAAAAGCCCTCTTTTATTATAGATTTCAATATATTCTTTTGCCGTTACCAGCTGTGCTCCTTTTTCTAGAAAAGGCGTAACGGTTGATAGACTGTGGCTATGAGAATGTGTATTGAGAATATATTTTATGGGTTTATTTAAGTAAATACTGTCGATAAATGTAATCAGCGGATTGGATTTGTCATCGGCTGCGCTTATTGAATTTTCCTCCTTTTTTTGGGTGGGTATATGAGGAATATCAATAAGCACTAAAAATTCGGGATATTCAACAACGGAGCATTTTGACGTACCCGTGCTCATGCTGATTGCGGAGATGTTATTATCTCCTTTTATATACAAAAAACTTTGCTTTTCTTGTGCGCTTACAAATTGGATAAACACAAAGTACATGGTGCATAAAAGAAATATTTTTTTCAATTTCATTATTAGGCAATTTTGATTGTTATTATTAAAAAAACACAAATAGGCATGGCTGTTGAACCTTAGTAACCGTAAAAGAAAATGCATCTGTATTGTTGCCTCCCTTCTTGCACAAAGATAGAACTAAAGACTTAGTTTTGCAACTAGCGATTTAGTTTTGCATCTTATTAGGGGTGTTTTTAACCTTTAATAACATTAGCACGAAGAGCGATGGAAGTTTGCCTAATGCTTTTTTTACGGATATGCTGTCTCTACGGAGTACCTATAAGCTTCCTTTAAAATGATTGCTGAAAACAAGGGTATAGACTTACTATTTTTCAAAAAAATAGTAAGTCTTTGCTTCGATTTATGTTTTAGGTGAATTTAATGAGAATGGCAAAAAATGGACTTATGGATGGAGCATGGATGGATTGGGTGGAGTAATTGTAGTCGAATGTTTAGTAAGCAACGACATAGCCACACCCCTACTATGTACGTTTGCTATTTTTGTTCTATACCGTTATTTCGTTCAAATAATTGGGCTTCCTTAAAATCTATTATTGTATTCATTTCTTCCTCTTATCCCTGCTTTCGCAAAACCACTACTGCCATCGTCCGTACATCGGCTACATTCACTGTTTTAAACGGATCAGCGAAACTCAATTTATTTTTAATCATCAAGTCTTTTAAATAATCTACATCCAATAAATATCGGGTAGAGCCATCTGGAATATGATAGATATCATCATGCAAATGTTGGGAAAGATGGGCTAAGGTATGCTTTGTTGTCATCCGAATAAAAAGTATGCCCCCAGGATTTAACACTCGGACTAACTCTTCAAACATTTTTCTAAAATGCGCTCGGTCTTTTGAAAAATGAAGCACCGCTGAACTAATGATAAAATCGAACTCATTATCGGGAAAAGGAATTGCTATTAAATTGGCAATAAAAAAACGCTCCAAATCAAAATTAGTATTCCATAAAACAATTTGTTCTTTAGCCTTTTGGATCGCTTCCTCCTTTAAGTCAATGCCAAAAATGTCAAAATTATTTCTGATAAAAAATTCGCTATTTCTTCCTATGCCACAACCTGCGTCTAAAATTTTCGTGCCTGGTGCTATCCTCCTTTTCATCAACTGATCCAGCAGGTAAATATCCATATTGCCAATTTCTTTGATCATAATTTTATTTTGAATGGGGCGTAAATATTATCGTTGCTCATATTGACTTACTTCAAATTAGCAACTGCTTGCTTGTGCATAACTCGTTTAAAAACGCAACTCTCCAAAGTTACGTATATATCAACTATCCCTCATCAACTCATTTTAGTGAATGAGAAAAAATGGATAGCCAACAACTTATAACACGCCCATCTCCTACTATCATCATTTACAAATGATTACAAGCACTTAGGGATGGAGAATAAATAAATTTACATTTTCCACTTCGATATTTCCCAATATCCTACGTTACAAATAC
>JAHDBT010000358.1 GCA_020630215.1 Bacteroidota bacterium | reverse complement strand
TTAGCACACTTCACGAAGTGTCAAGTAAAACTTATAGTAAATGAAACATGCCGAATATTATTTGGAATTTGTAACTTGATTATTGATCATTAAAAAATCTAGTTATTCCTCCACTAGCATTCCTAGTGCTTCTTTGGCGATGCGGTAGGCGGCATTGGTGATGGCTAGTTGTTTAATGTTTTGGCTGAGTTTTTCGGCTACTACTTCCTCGAATAATAATTCTTGGATAACATCAAATAACTGTTCGACGGCATCTTCATCTTTCACCAAAATGGCGGCTTCCTTTTCTACTAAGTTCATGGCGTTGGCGGTTTGGTGGTCTTCGGTTACATTGGGCGATGGCATTAAAACGGTTGGTTTGCCAACTATGCACAATTCCGAAATGGTACCTCCTGCTCTCGACACGATGGCATCGGCAGCAATGTATGCCCAATCCATTCTATCAACAAAGGCGGTTACCTGAATGCAATCGGTATAATTTTGGACTTTTTCTTTTGCCCAATCAATATACATTTTACCTGTTTGCCATAATACCTGAATATCGTATTCTAGAAACTTATCCAAGTGGGCGGCAATACCTTCGTTAATGCCTCTGGCTCCTAGGCTGCCTCCTGTAACAAAAAGTGTTTTTTTGTTAGGATCTAATCCGAAGTGTGCCAATGCTTCGGCTTTGCTTCCTTCGAGTTTTACGATTGCATCTCGTACTGGATTGCCTGTAATAATGATTTTTTCTTTTTCAAAGAACTTGTCCAAATTATCGTATACCACACAAATTTTATTGACTTGCTTGGCCAATAGGCGATTGGTAATTCCTGGATAAGAGTTTTGCTCTTGTATAAGGGTTGGAATACCTTTCCATGCTGCGACTTGCAATACTGGACCACTTGCATATCCGCCTACTCCTATTACTATTTTTGGTTTAAAATTTTGAATGATGCGAAAGGAGTTGAATAAGCTGCTGCACAACTTAAATGGAAACAATAAGTTTTTAACGGTTAGTCGGCGTTGAAATCCGCTTATCCATAAACCCTTAACAGGAAAACCTGCACGAGGTACCTTTTCCATTTCTATTTTTCCTTTCGCCCCTACAAATAATATGTCAATAGAACTATCTATTTTTTTTAGTGCATTTGCTATTGCTATTGCAGGATACACATGGCCGCCTGTGCCGCCACCGCTAATAATTATCCGTAATTGATTATTTTTAGCCATTGTTTTTTTTTAGTGGTCAGTAGTCAGACCGTGCGCTGCGCTTACTGTCAGCAGTCAGTTTTCATGCTGACGTTTTTTTTAGTGGTTAGTGGGAGACGTGGCAGTGCCGCGTCTGTACATTGCTGATGATTTTATCGCAGTGGTCAGGTTTTATGCTGGCGTTTGTTTTGAGCTTTAATTGATAATGGGTGTATCCTTATCGAAGTTTCCATTACTTACCACATTGAGTTTTTCAATATCGCTGCTTACGCTTAGGATGATGCCGATGGCAACGCTGGTAAATAAAAGCGATGTTCCTCCCATGCTTACTAGTGGTAGGGTTAAACCTGTTACGGGTAAAATGCCTACGGTAACTGCCATATTCATGAGGGCTTGAATAACCAGACTTATGCTAAGTCCTACTGCTAAAAAAGCCCCAAACGCCCCTGGACTTCGCACAAATATTAGGATGCACCGGTATAAAAATGCGAGGTATAAAAACACAATTACTACGCCGCCCAACAAGCCATATTCTTCGATGATGATGGCGTAAATAAAATCGGAATAAGGATGTGGCAAAAAGTGCCTTTGTACACTTTTACCAGGTGCTACCCTTACCAAACCGCCATTGGCTAAAGCAATTTTTGCTTGTGTAATTTGGTATTGGTCATTCTCATTTCCATTAACATATCGCTCTATACGACTTTGCCAAGTTGCTACTCTTCCTTTTTCGGGCATCATAGAAATAATACCTACATACAAAAACAACAAGCTGGCTCCTATCCATAGCGTGAGCATCATGTGCCGAATTTTTACTCGCCCAATAAACATTAAAATCAAACTGGTAATGAATAATAATAATGCTGTTGATAAATCGGCTGGCACAATAAGGATACATACAACGACTGTTGGAACAATTACGGGTATAAATCCTTTTTCGGTGCCTATAATATGCTGGTTTTTAGACAGCATCCTTGCTAAATACATGATGAGTGCGAGCTTGGCTAAATCGGATGTTTGGAAGGTGATATTTAGTACGGGGACGTTCACCCACCTTCGTGCATCGTTAATATTGGCTCCAAATAGCAAGGTATAGAGCAGCAAGGGTAAGGATATGAGTAGTAGCAGTTGGGCAATGCGCCAATAATAATTGTGATTAACCAAATGTGCCATGTACATTAATCCGAAACCTAAACCTATTAAGCTCAATTGCTTAATTAAATAATGCTCGGTATTACCTTGCTGATTTTGAAAGGCCAAACCTCCTGTTGCACTGTATACTGCTAAAGCAGAAAACAAAGACAACATGACTACAATTAGCCATATACTACGGTCGCCCTTTAGTTGTTTTAATATTTGTTGCATATTCCTTTAGTAGTCAGTAGTCAGATCGCTCACTGCGTTCGCTGTCAGACCGTTCGCTAGGCTCTCTGTCAAAACGCTGCGCTGTCAGTTTTCCTGCTGACGATTTTTTTTTGTGGTCAGTAGCCAGTTTCCTGTAGTCAGTTTTTAAGCTGACGACTTTTAATGACTAGTAGCAGTTTTTAGGCTACAGTAACCTGTTTGGGTCTTATGACTTAAATCGCTAAAAAGTAAGGCAGCGTGCAGATAGGTAAACCTACCTACTACTGCTTTACTGTTTATAGCATTAAATATATTATCTACGGAAGTTTGTTCTAGTAAATAGCACTTATACTTCCTTGCGTTTTTTGGAAGGTCCAGATACGGGCGCTGCATCTGAACCAATGGATTTTGCTAGTATTGCCTCTTTAAACTGGTTTCCACGGTCAGTATAATTCAGAAAGAGATCGAAACTAGCACATGCAGGTGACAGCAATATTACATCGCCGTTTGCTGCAAGTTGATATGATATTTGAACCGCTGCTGCTGCGCTTTGGGTATCTACAATTGTAGAGATGGTATTTTTAAAGGCATCGTGGATTTTTTGGTTATCTTTTCCTAAACAAACAATTGCTTTTACTTTGGTTTGCACCAAATTTTGCAAAATGCTGTAATCGTTGCCTTTATCTACGCCGCCTACTATCCATACAATGGGTTGCGTTACTGCATCTAAAGCGTACCAAACCGAATCTACATTGGTGGCTTTAGAATCGTTGATAAATAATACCCCGTTAATCGTTGCTACTGGTTCTAAACGGTGTTCTAAACTTTTGAAAGAACTTAATCCTTTTGCAATTGTGCTGGCATGGATATCTAGTAAACTAGCGGCACTAATGGCAGCCATTGCATTGTAAAGGTTGTGTTTGCCTTTGAGGGTTAAAGTATCAATGGAAATTTTCACATCATTTTGCTTTGAATGGCAAATTATATTGTTTTCCGAAACAAAAATTCCATTTTCAAACGTTACTTTTTCCTCCTCATTTGCAGTACTTGTTTTGTATTTTAGTGAAAAAGGATGCCTTAGTGCTTTTATGTTGAAATGGGGCATTTGTTGTTGAACAACCTCATCATCAAAGCCATAAATTAAGTGATTATTGGCATCCTGATTCTGTACTATGCTGAACTTTGAGTGAATATAATTTTCAAATTTATAGTTGTATCGATCTAAATGATCGGGTGTAATGTTGGTGAGTATGGCGATATGTGGTTTAAAAGTATCTATATCGTCTAGTTGAAAACTACTCACTTCGATTACATAATAGTTGTATTGATTTTGGGCTACTTGTTTAGCAAAACTAAAGCCAATATTGCCTGCCAAACCTACGTTTAATCCTGCCGTTTTTAGGAGGTGATAAATAAGGCTTGTGGTGGTGGTTTTACCATTGCTGCCCGTTATGGCAATTATTTTAGCGTTTGTAAATCTGCTTGCAAATTCTATTTCCGAAATAATGGGAATCTGTTTTGCTTTTAAGGCTTTAATTACTCCTGCCTTGTTTGGTATGCCTGGGCTTTTGACAACTAAATCGGCAGCAAACATTTTTTCTACACTGTGTTGGCCTTCTTCAAAAGGGATTTGCATTTTTAGCAACGCTTCCTTATAGTTGGCTTTTATGGTTCCGAAATCTGAAACAAAAATATCATACCCTTGCTGCTTGCCTAAAATGGCTGCACCAATACCGCTTTCGCTTGCTCCTAGTATGATAAGTTTGTTCATATTTCTTGTTTAAGGTTTACGGTTTAGTTTTCCGCTTTTTTTTAGTGGTCAGTGGTCAGACCGTGCGCTGTGCTTACTGTCAGCAGTCAGTGATATGCTGACGATTTTTTTGTTTTCATTTAGTTTTAGGTATAATCCAATACCCTCTACTAAATACCAACTACCCTCTACCAAAAATTTGCCTAGCGAATTTTCAAGGTCATGATGGTTAGGATGGCTAGGAGGATTCCGACAATCCAAAAGCGGGTAACGATTTTGGCTTCGGGGATTCCCTTTTTTTGGTAGTGATGATGCAAGGGCGACATTAGAAAGATGCGTCGTCCTTCGCCATATTTTTTGCGAGAGTACTTAAAGTAACTGACTTGCATTACTACCGATAAATTTTCTAGCACAAAAATGCCACAGAGCAATGGAATGAGTAATTCTTTTCGGATGGCAATGGCTAGGGTGGCAATGATTCCTCCTAGTGCTAGGCTACCTGTATCGCCCATAAACACTTGGGCGGGATAGGCATTGTACCACAAAAAGCCAATGCAAGCTCCTATAAATGCTGCCGAAAAAATTACCAACTCTCCCGTATCGGGCAGGTACATGATATTGAGGTAATCGGCGGCAATAAAGTTACCAGAGCAATAGGCAAAAAAGCCTAAACAGACTCCAATTATTGCGGATACACCTGTTGCCAGTCCATCAATGCCATCGGTTAAGTTGGCGGCATTAGAAACAGCGGTTACAATAAAAATAACAATGGGTATATAGAGCAAAAATGCCCATCGGTGAAAACCATCGCCTATAAATTTAAAGGGACTGCTGTAATCGAACTCATAAGATTTGATGAAGGGCAAACTGGTATTTACCGCCCTATAATCGGCTAAAATTTTCACCGAACCATCAGCTCCTTTTACTTCAAATCTTTTTACTTCCTCTAGGAAAGTTTTATCTGGATTTTTGGTAATATCTTCTCTTACTACTACATCGTTGTTAAAGAACATTACGGTACCTACTATTAAGCCTAGTCCTACTTGTCCGATAATTTTAAATCTTCCTTTTAAGCCTTTTTTATCTCGCTTAAAAACTTTTATGTAATCATCGGCAAAGCCTATGAGACCTGTCCAAATGGTTGCTACAATCATTAGGATGATGTATATATTATCTAACTTTGCCAATAAAATAGTAGGTAATAAAATGGCTAGTAAAATAATTACGCCACCCATTGTAGGCGTTCCTTGTTTTTGTTTTTCGCCAGCTAGTCCTAAGTCTCTTACGGTTTCTTTAACCTGTAAACCTCTTAGGTAGTTAATCATTTTTCCACCAAATAGAATGGTTACTATTAGCGAAATAATCATGGCGATAGATGCTCTGAACGAGATATATTGAAACAAGCCCGTTGCAGGTACATCTAATTTGTTCAAATAGTCAAATAAGTAATATAGCACGAGGCGTTGTTTAAGTAAAACATGACGAGTTTATTTATTGGTAGTTGGTATATGGTACGGTTTCGCTACGCTTTACCATTTCAAAGTATTATATTTTTAATACGTTGAAATAAACAGGTCAAAAAATCTGTTAATTAACATCTGGATTTAGCTTTTAAATTGGGCGATAAAAGCTGTTGTTGAGTTGGGCTAAGTACGTGTATGTTTGGTCATTAACTTCACGTAATAGAGCATAATTATTGGGCGACAATTATGCTGCTGTCATTTATTGATTTACATATAAATTAAGTGCGTCATTTAGTATTTGCTTGTCATCAAAAGGATGTCTGATACCGTTTACCTCTTGATACTTTTCGTGTCCTTTGCCTGCTAGTAAAATAATGTCGCCATCTTTTGCCATCATGCAGGCAGTTTTTACGGCATCTTTTCTACTAGTAATAGATATGGCTTTATGGGCAAAATGGGCTTCTAGTCCTTCTTCCATATCTTTAATAATAGCATCGGGTTCTTCGGTGCGAGGATTGTCTGATGTAAGGATTACCTTATCACTCATTGTACAAGCAACGCTGGCCATTACGGGTCGTTTGGTTTTGTCTCTATCGCCACCACATCCTACAATTGTGATGAGTTTTTCGTTGTTGGTTCGCAGGTCGTTAATCGTTGTTAGCACTTTTTTTAGGGCATCGGGCGTATGTGCGTAATCTACAATTCCTACTACTTTATTGCTATCGCTGCGTACATAATCAAAGCGTCCTTCGGCAGTTGTCAGCTTACTAATTCCTGTTAACACGTCTACTTTTTCTTCGCCTAGTAAAATGGCGGTTGCGTAAACGGCTAGTAGGTTATAGGCATTAAACTCTCCAATTAACAGAGCATGTACTTCGGCTCCGTCTATATTTAAAACCAAACCGCTAAAGGTACTTTCTAAAATACGGGCTTTAAAATCTCCTAGCGATTTAAGGGCATAAGTACTTTTTTTTGCTAGTGTATTTTGTAACATTACCCCTCCCCTTTTATCGTCGGTATTACTAAGCGCAAAAGCTGTTTTAGGCAATTGGTCGAAAAAACCTTTTTTAGCTTTTATATACTCGGCAAAAGTGCCATGATAATCGAGGTGATCGTGCGAAATATTAGAAAACACGCCGCCTGTAAAGGTTAATCCTTCTGTACGATATTGAGCAACCGCATGAGAGCTTACTTCCATAAAACAATACTCGCATCCTTCTTCTACCATTTCGTTTAAAAAGCGATTAAGGGTAATGGCATCGGGTGTTGTATGTGTTGCATCAAATATTTGCTCATTAATTTGATACTGAATGGTAGAAATTAATCCTACATTATAAAGTAACCCTCTAAATAAACGGAAGAGCAAAGTTGCCGTTGTTGTTTTACCATTTGTTCCTGTAATGCCTACTAATTTTAATTTAGTAGAAGGATGGTCGAAATAATTATCGGCAATAACTCCTAGTGCTTGTGCGGAATTTTTAACCTTTAAATAAGCAACATGTGGCTGTAAAACATCGGGCAATTTTTCGCATACAATTGCGGTTGCCCCTTTAATAATAGCCGAGTTAATGTAATGATGTCCGTCAACCTGCACGCCTCTCACAGCAATGAATAAACCCGAGGGTTCTACCTTGCGAGAATCGAGCGAGATATTAGAAATCTCTACTGCGGTAACTCCTACAACCTCTTGTAGGCTTACTTTGTACAATATGTCGCTTAATACTTTGATCATTAAGTATCCGTACTCTTTTTTTTAGTGGTCAGTAGTCAGACCGTTCGCTGGCGCTCTCTGTCAGAACGCTGCGCTGTCAGTTTCCTGC
>JAHDBT010000357.1 GCA_020630215.1 Bacteroidota bacterium | reverse complement strand
CTATCGTCATCCTATAAAAAAATCAAAAATCCCATTTCAAAAACCAAAAATCAAATCTCCTAGGCCAAAGCCTCACCCATTTCATGTTGTGTTTTATATTTTTCAATATGTTTATGCATCACCAAAAACCAAACAGGGGGGAGCAAGCTCAACAGCATCATGCCAGGGTAGCCCGTTGGCATTTGTGGGGCATCTTCAAAGTGTCGCAGCGTTTGGTATTTGCGGTTGGCTCGGTAGTGATGATCGGAATGACGGCTTAACTCAAACAGCAGCAAACGTCCGAAGGTGTGATTGCTGTTCCAGGAGTGAATGGGTAAAACCTTTTCGTAAATGCCTTCTTTTATTTCTTTTCGGCGCAAGCCATAGTGTTCAATATAGTTAATAGTTTCTAGTAATAAAAAGCCAACGGTGGCGGCAGCGATAAAGTAAACGGTTGCCCATCCGCCAAAGGTAAAATAGATGGCTACTAAAAGTCCGAGCTGTATTACCTGATACCAAATCATTTCATTACCAACAGAAAAAATCGATTTACCAATGGTGCGTAAACGGTCGAACTCCAATTTCCAAGCAGAAATATAACTCATAATAACCGACTTAAACCAAAACGTATACACCATTTCGCCCTGTTTTGCCGAGGCAGGATCTTCATCTGTGGAAACATGTTTGTGATGACCTCTGTTATGCTCAATAAAAAAGTGCATGTATAAAGAAGAAAGCAGTAATGTTTTTGCCATTGTTTGTTCGTATTTCGTGCGTCGGTGTCCTAGCTCGTGTGCTACATTAATGCCAAATGCTCCACACAGAATGCCCATACAGGAGATTTTTCCTACTAAATCAAAAATCGCTAAAGGCTGACTTACAACCACTAAAAAATAGAGCAGCGTTAGCCATTGTACTGGCACACATAAATAAAGCAGGGCATCATACAAGCCATCTTTTTTTACTACTTCCTCTTCTACTTTACTTAGGTTTTTTTCGCTTTGCGGAAGCAGCAGTTCCAGTAAAGGAACAAGACCAAAGGCATATAATACGGTCGTGTAACTTAACCATCCATTGTAAGTCAAGGAAATATAAGCCGTAAAGGGAATAGATAAAACGGTTAGGTACTTTAAAGCTCGAACAGACATCATGATATTAAATTTGGTGAGTGGCAAATCGTGTATTGGGGAATAACAAAGATAATGAAAAAAAATGAACTATTTTGTGCTAAATAGTTTACTTTGGGTTAATTCCCAATAATATTGTACTTTTAGGATTGCAAAATAAAGTTGTTTCCATTGCCTTAAAATTTTTTGTTAGGAGACATTCATTTACGTATAATTAATCACTATGAAATCAGTTTTTCAAATCATCATTTTTGTAAGTTTATTATGTTTAGGTAGTGCTTGTGGTTCAGGGGCTCGCAAGGCACAAAGTACAACAGATACTATTCACAAATCCGAATTATTAGAAGACGGTTTATTTACTTCGACCTATTCTGTTAAAAAAGACAATCCAGAAATTTTGGAGGGCGATTTTGCGGTTAAGGTTACTAAAACCAATAAAAAATGGATAACGGGTAGTTATGCAAACAATCAGCGTACTGGCACTTGGCGATACTATAATAAATGGGGCAGAATAGACTCTTTAGGCGAGTATGTGAAAGATATAAAAAGTGGTAGCTGGCAGTATAATTTTGGCGACAATACGCCTAGAATAACTGCGGAATACAAGGATGGATTAGCAGATGGTAAATGGACGCATTTTAATACCGATGGAAGCCTTAATTGTGTAATGAATTATGCAAAAGGATTGCGAGAAGGCGAAAGTACTTTTTACAATATTGATGGGACGGTACAAATGAAAGGTGCATTTAAAAATGACAAAAAAAATGGCACCTGGGAATACAAGTATAGCAATGGGCAACTAGCAAAAAAAGAAACTTATGAGAATGGTTTGGTTGTGGATAAGCTAGTAAAAAGTTATTACCAAGATGGCAGTTTGGCCGCCGAACAAATTTATGAGAATGGCCTTTTAGCTGGCGCTTGTAAAGCTTACGCTCCCGAAAATGGCGATTTAATATCGGTACAAACTTACAAAGCTGGAAAAGCAGATGGCACACATATTCGATATTATGCAGGAGGGGTCGTAATGGATGAAATGGTTTATGATATGGGAAAATTAACCAGCTACGCTTTTTATAGTGAATCGAAAAAAGCAATAGAGGTAGGAAATTATAAAAATGGGAATGGCTTGTTAAAAAGGTATAATGCAAAAGGGAAATTATTATCGGAAGTAAATTATAAAAATTATTTAAAGGATGGACTTGGCAAATATTTTCACGAAAATGGGCAGGTACGCAAGGAAGGAAAAGAAGTGGCAGGAAAAAAAGTAGGTAACTGGAAATTTTACAAAGAGGATGGAACTTTATATGAAGAAATAGATTTTACTGCCCAACCAGAAGAAGAAAGACTTAACAAAAACACCAAAGGAAATTTATACAGCGTAGTAGAAGTGATGCCCGAATTTCCTGGGGGACAAGCTGCCTTATTTACTTTTTTAGCAACCAACGTGCGTTACCCCGGCAGTGCGAGAGAAGCAGAAGTAGAGGGCGTTAGCTATGTGTCGTACATTGTAGATAGATATGGATTCGTATCAGATATAAAAATAAAAAAGGGATTTAACGAAGCCTGTGATTATGAAGCTTTGCGAGTTGTAAGTTTATTACCAAGATGGACTCCTGGTTTTCAAAGAGGCACACCTGCAAGGGTTGCCTATACTTTACCATTGCGATTTAAATTGCAGTAATGTTGAATTAATTGTTATACTCAACCACTTAGAAAACCAAAATATTTGTTTTGATGTTTAACTAAATCTCTTTGATTGCCTACCAATAAACCAAATGTGGATTAATAAAGCCATAATTATTATTTTGCAGCGTAACACTAAAATTACTCCCATTTATATCTACTTTAGCAATATGCCAGCCTTGTAAAGGAGCGTATTGTAAGCGGTGAAAATACACACTTTCACTATCCGTTGTCCAGCTAGGAACGGTGTTGATATTGCCATCGTCGTACAGCATTAGGGTTGCTGGGGGATTGGTGTTTAAATCAACCATTCTAAGTGCAACGATGCCTATAAACTGATTGAGGGTAATCGTAGGGTCTGTCCACGATTCAAAAGCGACTTTAGTGCCATCGGGCGAAAAATAGGGGTCGTTATCTTTTATATTGTCGAAGGTAAGGCGTTGTTCGTTCACCATTTTCCAGTTTGCATCAATATCTGCAATGTATACTTCCGAGTTTACTAGGAGGAGGTCGATGCCTGTAAAATCTTCGGGGAGGGCAACGTAGGTAATTTGTGTACCATCGGGCGACCAAGAAGGGTCTGCAAAATAGCTGGCTCGTTGCGAGGCTTCAACGGCATTATTGCCATTGGCATCTGTAATAAAAATATTCCAAAAGTAATTGTTGTTGTTATTAGGCTCACGCGATTCGGCAGCCATCACCAAACGAGTACCATCAGGCGACCAATCTGCTACACCTTGCGCCCGCCAATCGTATTCGTTTAAATCAATTATTTTTTCCCCGTTATTGCCATTAATATCAAACACCCATAATTCGGCACGGCTGTAATCGTTGTCCTCCTTCTCGTCGCCAACAGGGGAACGGTAGCATAAAAACTTGGTGCCATCGGGCGACACCCTAGCCCACCAAAAATCAAAGTTGGCATCGTTGGTTAGCTGCACTTCTGCGCCTTCCTCTAATTTCCAAATTTCCCAAGTGCCTGTTTTATTGGAATTGTAATACAGTACCTCATTGCTTGCTAAATCGGAGATAGTTGTGTCTTCATCTTCAGGTGTTTCGGGAGGGAGTGGGCAAGCGCAAAAAAATAGGGTGCTACTAACTAAAAAACAAGCCCATAAAATACGAGTAGGGAGTTGCATAATGCTTAATTTTAGTGTTTAGGAAATAGACCTATATAACGCAAAACTCGACCTAATAGTATCCTTCTTTTAAGCACAAAATTAAACCAAACCCAACCATCTATAAGCTTGTTTTTGGGTGAGCATTCTTACTTCTCCAACATCCATGCTATCCAACTTTACCTCTACAATAGCTGCCCTTACTAGCCTAAGCGTAGGGAAACCCACTTTGGCGGTCATGCGGCGTACTTGTCGGTTTTTGCCTTCGTGCAGACTAATTTCGAGCCAAGCATCGGGTACGGTTTTACGAAAACGGACAGGCGGATTGCGCTCAGGCAGTTTAGGGGCTTTGGGAAGTAGGCGCACCTTAGCAGGTAAGGTTTGATGCACTTTTTTATTAACCTTAATACTTACGCCAGCTCGCAATTGTTGCAAGGCTTGTTGCGTAGGCAGCCCCTCTACTTGCACCCAATAAGTACGAGGATGTTCGTTTTTAGGATGTAGTAATTGATGGTTTAGGTTTTTATCGTTGGTAAGCAACAACAAGCCTTCACTGTCTTTATCTAAACGCCCAACAGGATACACATCTTTAGGAAAATCATACACATCCTTTAGTGTTTGTTGCCCTTCTTGCTCGGCCGTAAATTGCGACAAAACATTAAAAGGTTTGTAAATAACATAATACTCTAATCTTGGTGTACTAATTGTTGACATAAATAATGTTTAATGAGGGCGTTGAATGAAAAGTAGTAATGATTTTAATACAGCGTAGTAAAACAGAGCCATTCGTTTACTACCTTCTACAAAAATACTTTCTACAAAAAAATTAGTGTAATGCTGGTCTAATCACCAAGCCATCCACAATTTCGGCTTCTTTATCAATAAACCATTGTAGGCGAGGGTATACTTCTGTTTCTGGAAAATAGTGGAGGGCCATTTTTACAAAAATATGCCCATGTTTAGCTTCCGATGCCCAGAGGATTTTGTAAAAGCGTTTCATCTCCTCATCTGTTTGCGCTTCCGAAATTAAGCGGAAACGTTCTGCGCCTCTTGTTTCTACTAGGGAAGCCATCAGCAGCCTATCTCTAAATCGTTCTTCTCTACCAGAATGGCAGAGTTGCAAAAGCGCATGTATGTAAGGGTCTTTACCCATGGAAGTAGGCAGCAGCACCCCTCGTTTTTCCATGAGTTGATGCACTTGCTGAAAATGTTCTAGCTCTTCAATGGCCGTTTCAATTAATTCGGGAATAATTTCGGTACGGTCGGGATATTTGGCTACAAAACTCATGGCCATTGCAGAGGCTTTGCGTTCGCAATCTGCGTGGTCTTGTAAAAAAGTATCAAAATCATTCATTACTGCGGCTACCCATTCGGGTTTACTTGCACAAGCAACGTCTAAGTTTAGTTTCATTATTGGTAATTATTTTTAAATAGACTTCCATTTGAGGGTACAAATTTAGCTTTTTCAACGTTCAATAAAAAATAGTAGCGGTAATAATTGGTAGCAAGTATTTATTGAATGTAGGTTTACTCCTTTTCAATAAGGAGTAGAAAGTAGAATGTATGGAATAAGCACGGTATTTATTGCTTTGCTTTTGTGCGAAAGTATTTCTAACAGTTATTTAAATAAGTGCTACACTTATTAGGTGATGGATAACATTTAGTCAAAAATACTAGTTTATAAAATTGGTAGTAAGTATTTTTATAGGAGGTACTTAGCTAATTCCTTCGTAAGATTGTAAACAATACACTAAAATTAAGTGTTTTACAACAGTTTAAAGGATAGATTTTTCCTTATGCCAAAAGAATTCCCTTTTTTTGTGGTTTAAAAAATTGACAATTAAGAGGTTTGTTAGTCTTATACTTAGGAATAGCCTATTTTTTTCTATTCCTTCCTCAACTAACCACCTAATTGTTTCCTCAAAACAGATTTTCATCCAAATAAAAAATTATACTATTATGCAGAAATTATTGAATGTAGGTTTACTACTTTTAATAGCGGCAGTCTTTGCAGGTTGTCCTAGTGGCGCAGACAAAACTCAAACGAGTGATAAAGCGACCAAAACAGCTAAAGACAAAGGCAAAGCAGCCGTTAAAGATGGTGCTTCAAAAGCAACAGCAGACGAGCCAAGTATCGACACTTCGGCAGGGGATGCCTTAATGAATTTAGATGCTGCCAAATGGGGACCTGATAGCCTAGAAACCGTAAAAAATTACTCTTTATACCGTGAGTTTTATAAGCAAAAAAGCTACGATGATGCCATTCCTTACTGGCGTTATGTATTTAAAAATGCGCCTGCCGCACGTAAAACGCCTTTGTTAAATGGCGAAAAAATGTACAAGCACTACATCGACCAAGAAATTACAGCTACTGTATGTGAAAAAGGAGAAGTAGAAGGAAAAAACAAAAAAGGTTGTAAAGACGAAGATAAAGGTAAATTTAAAGGCTGGAAATTTAAAGATGAAGCCAAAGTAACTGCTTTAATGGATACCATTGGCATGATTTACGAAGCTCGTAAAACACACTTTGGAGAAGAGGGTTTTGTGAATACCCTTAATTACCGTTTATTAAAAGATTACAAACCTGGCGAAACAGCAAAATTAGATGCCTTGTGTGAAAAAGCAGTAGAAGCAGACCAGGAGTTTTTAGCTTATGATGTGATGTGGGCGCATTTTGCTACCTTAATTAAAAAATACAAAGCCCAAACTTTCAATGCTCAACAATTAATTGCAGCCTACGAACCATTAGAGGAAGTCGTAGATTTTAATGTAAATAACAATGAGGACAACAGTGAAAAAATGATAGGCGTATACCAAAAATATGGCGATAAGATGTCGGGCATTATGCAAAAAGTAATTGATGCAGAAGATGCTAGAGACGAAGCGCAAGCAGCAGCTACTGAGCGTGCAAATGTAAAAGATTGTCCTTCTGTAAAAGAATTCTACGGTGCTAAATACAATGCTGCACCAAACGATTTAGCGATCCTTAAAACCTACTACTCTAAATTAAAAAGAGCAGGCTGTACTAAAGATCCTGAGTATACTAAATTGTTAATGAAATGGAATGAGTTAGAACCTAGTGCTTCTCGTACTCGTATTATTGCTCAAACCTATCAAAAAAATAAAGACTACAGTTCGGCTAAAACCTACTACAAAAAATCCTTGGACTTAGAATCTGATCCTTCTAAAAAGGCAAAAGTATACATGCGTTTAGCAAAAATTGCACAAGCGGCAGATAAGGATTATGGACAAGCACGTACCTATGCTCAAAAAGCTATTCAAGCAGACCCAGGCACAGGCGCACCATATATGTTAATTGGCGATTTATACGCTAGTAGCGCAGGTCGTTTAAAGAGCGATGGTGTTAATGGACGTACGGTATATTATGTAGCAGTAGATATGTACCGCAAAGCAGCAGATGTTGACCCTGGCGTTAGCTCTAAAGCAAAAGAAAAAATTGGCAAATACTCTGCCGCATTCCCTTCACAAGATGACAAAACCAACTACTTTATGCAGAAAAGCAAAAACTTCCCTGCTGTTGGTAGTAGCATTAGTGTAGGTGGATGGATTGGGCAACGTACTACAGTTAAGTAGTTGTAGAAAGTAGAAAGTATTTTTGTAGAAAGTAGAAAGTATTTTTGTAGAAAGTAGAAAGTGTTTTTGTAGAAAGTAGAAAGT
>JAHDBT010000356.1:4275-7610 GCA_020630215.1 Bacteroidota bacterium | reverse complement strand
CACATTTAATCATTAACGCCTTATGAAATTAAATCAGGTACTATTTCTAGTGGCTCAAAACTTAAGTTTCTGATGATTAAGTCGCCGTATTTTTTTTCTGCTACAAGGCATTGCGAGGGAGCATAGCCGTAGCTACGTGACCGAGTAATAACGCTGTAGCAGGAAAAAAGACAAGGCTTGGGTCATCAAGAACTTAGGTTTTGAGTCACTAGTTGGTCTAAGTATTTGTATAGTTAAGCCGTAGGATTTTTATTAGGCTAATTGCGAGAACGCAGAGCCATAGCTACGTGACGGAGTAATAAGGCAGTAACATAATAAAAAGACAAGGCTAGGCTATCAAATACTTAGACCAAAACTAGGCACTCTACTTATAAGAGTGGTCTACAAATCTGTTACATAAAAAATAGTACTCAATTGTATAGGTCGAAAAATTTTTAAGCTGGTATGCTTAAAATTTGCTTGTTATACTAGACCACATTGGGTTTTGTGCAAATAGTTATTGACATTTACATCAAGCGAGACGCTTGAGGCCCGTTACGCTCCAGCCGTGAGGCTGGACCGGGCGTTCTTTTTTTGTAAAAAAAAGAACGCAGGCTCAAGCGTCTCGCTTGAGCCAAACGGGTTTAAAGCCTCCCGGCTTGTAGCAAAAAAATTAGATGCCTGTAATTAAATAGATAAAATAATAAATATGGAAATGCACAAAACCTAATGTGGTTGAGTATATATACTCAAATGCGTTTGCTTTTCAGATTGTTTAAAAGGTGCGACCCCCGGCTAGGGTCGTGCAGTTTTATTACGGTTTAGTTAACATACTTTGACCACTCTGTGGTCAGAAAAACCGAAAACCACTTGCATTCGAGTATACCTACAAAACCTGTATCGTTAGTAGTCTTTAGACATGCTACTAAGGTACTTTCTACTCGTTGCTGAGTAGTAACAAAAAAACTAACAAAATTAAAAATAAAACATTATTACATTACCTAAAATAAATTATTAATTACAATAAATTAAAAATGCATACACACTTAGATACAAATACCGCTGATGCTGCGGTTGATTTAAAACCCAAAGGATTTAATGCCCCTAAAGATTGGCCGCAAGATGGTCCTATTGATTTAAACATTCACGATTTACCACATCACTCTGCCTCTACCGAATGGTGGTACGCTAATAGTCATCTTAAAACCAAATGTGGAAAAACCTATTCTTTATTTGCTTCTTTTTTTAGAAAGCTAGTAGATATTGATGAAAAAACAGAAACTGCCAATTACGCTTACTCTGTTACTTGGGCTTTAATTGATGTAAAAGACGAAGCCTATTATGTTTGCTCTATGATTGACAAACACGCTCCTGAAATTGGATTAGAACAATTGAAGAAAGGCAAAATTATTAAAGACAATTTACTGCGACGTGCAGGTATTGAATTACTAGAAAAAGGCAATGTTCCTTTTCCAGATAGATTGATGCAAGAAGAGGCAGTATGTGCGATGGATAAATTATTTTTAGATTTTGATGGCAATACTTACGAAAAAATTGCTGACAAAACGTATCAATTAAAACTAGTAGACGACGAGCAAAATATTTATGCTGATGTAACCTTAAAACTACAAAAACCACCTATTCGTCATGGCGACAATGGAGTTGTGCGTGGCGTAAAAGGCGAGGATATGTTTTACTATTTTATTCCGAGTTGTAGCATAGAAGGAACGATTGTACACCAAGGAAAAACCTTGGAAATAGATCCTGAAAATAGCAGTGCTTGGTACGACCATGAGTTTGGCTGCCACACCGAAGAGTTAACGCCTGAGCAAATAGAAAACCCTGATACGGAAGTTGGTAAAGGAGATGTTTCTTGGAATTGGATTTCTTTTCAATTAGCTGGCAATTACCAAGTTACTGCCTACGACTTATTTAATGAAGATAAGGATTACGAAAACTGTGGCAAGTTTGCTATTGTAATTGGACCCGATGGTAAACAAACCAATTATACGGAATTTACGTTAGAGCCTTTTGCCGAATGGACGAGCATGAAAACGTTCAACAAGTATCCTACGCATTGGACGCTGGTTATTCCAGGTGCCAATATTGAGGTGGATGTAGAAGCTTCTTTTCCAGAACAGGAGTTTATGACGGTTATTTCTAAACCTGCTTTTTGGGAAGGGCGTATAAAAGTAAAAGGTTTTATGAATGGCGAGCCAATTGAAGGCCCTGGTTTTATTGAACGCAGCGGTTTTGTAGGGTTTGATGGTTTACACGATTTCTTTAAAGCTGTAGGAAAGGAAACTCGTAAATCCATTAGAGACATTTTACCTTTTGAACCCAACGAAGAACAAGCGGCCAAACTAGTAGCAAGCATAGAAGATAAACACTATTTAAAAGGTATTGATACGGCTCAATTTAGCCGCACGATTATTCAGCCAATTAGAGAAATTATTGACCGTGGTGGTAAAGCATGGCGTTCGTATTTGCCGCTTGCTTGTTGTGACGTAGTAGGCGGTAATTCGCAAGAAGCAGCTCCCTGGCTCGCTTTGCCTGAGTTATTACATGTTGGTTCTTTAATTGTAGATGATGTAGAAGACCGTTCGGATATTAGAAGAGGAAAAAAAGCTTGCCATTTAATTTATGGCGAAGCAACGGCTATTAATGCTGGTACAGCTGCTTACTTTTTAGGACAAGATTTTATCTACAAATCGGATGTGCCGGTAGAAGACAAACTCGATATTTACAACCTCTATTTTAAAGCCATGCGTGCTGCACACAGCGGTCAAGCGATTGATATTGACGGTTTTGCTCATGTTATGCCAGAGATTGTAAAAAGTGGCGATGGGCAATTACTAGAGGATAGAGTGATGGCGATACACTTGTTAAAAGCCGCTGCCCCTGCAAGCTTTTTAGGGCAAATGGGCGTAATTTTAGGCAAAGGTACACCCGAACAAAAATTAGGGGTTGCCGAATATTTAGAGGCCGTAGGTACTGCTTTCCAAATTATTGATGATGTACTCAATTTACGTGGTTTCCCTAACGATTTAAAAGCGAAAGGAGAAGATATTTCGCACGGAAAAATTACCTTGCCACTTGCTAAAGCCATGCGTATTTTACCGCACGAAGAACGCCACCGTATTTGGGTAATTGTAAGCTCGAAACCTAAAAACCAAGAGGTGATTGATGAGGTAGTTAAAGTGCTAGAAGATTGTGGCGCATTAAAGGAATGTGAGGAACAAGCAACCAAATTAGTGGAAGATGCTTGGCACAAATTAGATCCATTGGTACGTGATTCGTTTGCGAAATTGATGTTGCGTGCTTTTGGATGGTTTGTTTTAGAGCGTGATTTTTAA
>JAHDBT010000356.1:0-4175 GCA_020630215.1 Bacteroidota bacterium | reverse complement strand
GTGCATAAAAAACATAAAAGGCTGCTAGTTATTTTTACTAGCAGCCTTTTCAATTTATACAAGAACTAATACAATCTAAAATACTGGAAATCAGCAATTTATTTTGTGTAATTTATTTATAACAAATGCTTCCCAATTAGGAATTCGCCGTTTTAGAAGCAGCTTCCTTTTCGGCATTTGCTTCGTTCATTACTTTAGTTTGATGACGGATAGATTCTTTGTGAATGGCGTTGTATAAATCCTCTACAAACTCTTGGGTTAAACCTCGCGTTAATCCTACTTTGGCTCTGCTGTTAATGATTTTATCCCAGCGGGCGGCTTGTAAAATGGTGATGTTATTCGATTTTTTGTAGCGTCCAATTTCTTCCGACACTTCCATTCTTTTACCCAAAACTTCTAGCACTTCTAAATCAATGCCATCAATTTTTTCTCTTAAATCTTCTAGTGTTTCTAGGAATAATTCGTTGCTACTTTCTGGCGAACGGTGTACCAAATCTCTCAGCATTTCCCCGCATCTTTCTGGCGTTACTTGTTGCTTGGCATCGCTTAAAGCTTTGCTAGGTGTAATGTGCGATTCAATCATTAAGCCATCAAAATCTAAGTCCATTGCTTTTTGCGAAACGGCTTGTAAAATGTCTCTACGTCCACAAATATGGCTAGGGTCACAAATTAACGGAATTTTTGGTAATCGACGTTTTAATTCAATTGGAATTTCCCATTCTGGTTTGTTGCGGTATTTGGTTTCGCCATAGGCAGAAAAGCCACGATGAATAGCTCCTAAACGGGTGATGCCTGCTTGGTTGAGGCGTTCTAGTGCGCCCATCCATAAAGGCAAATCGGGGTTAACGGGATTTTTCACCATCACAGGAATATCTACGCCTTTTAAAGCATCTGCAATTTCTTGTACGGCAAAAGGATTTACGGTAGTACGCGCGCCTATCCACAATACGTCAATGCCCATGCGCAGGGCTTCGTAAACGTGTTTTACATTGGCTACTTCTACGGTTACGGGCAAACCTGTTTCTTTACCTGCTGCTTTTAACCATTTTAAACCAACGCTTCCAATCCCTTCAAAACAGTTGGGGCGAGTACGAGGTTTCCAGATGCCTGCACGCAACATGTGTACGCCACCTTGTGCAGCTAGTCGAGTGCAAGTTTCCATTACTTGTTCTTCCGTTTCGGCACTACAAGGCCCACTAATAACAATGGGTTCTTGTAATGTTACGTCTAAATCCCATTCGTTAATGGGCAATAAATTCAATTCTACGCTCATGATGTTCTTGGTTTTGGGCAATTTTTAATTAGTAGATAGTAAATGGTATATAGTAGTTGGTACTTGGACGGTTCCGCTTCGCTTCACCGTACTAATTTTCCTGCTACTTATTGACTTGTTACTCTTTAATAAATACTACTATTGTTTTCTAAAAAACGATTTAAAAAAATGCCTAATTATATTTAACTAATGATTTGTTTTTTTTAAACGAACTAAAGCTCGTTTTACGTTACTATCTATCCAATATTTTACGAATGGCGTTGGCGGCTTCCATTTTATCTTGTAGGGCTTCAAAATCGCCTTCGCTAATGCATTGCCGCCATATTTTAAACTGCTCAATATAGGTGTCCATTACTTCTAGCAAATTGTGTTGGTTTTGTTCAAAAATTTGCGACCACATTTGGGGCGAACTTTTCGCTAAACGCACTGTTGAAGCAAAACCACCGCTTGCTAGGTTAAAAATATTGTTGATACTTTTTTCTTTTTCTAGTACCGCCATTGCTAGTACAAAGGAGGTAATATGCGATATATGCGACACATAGGCGGCATGAATATCGTGTTCTTGTGCGTCCATGTATAGGATGGGCATTTTTAAAATCTTGAACATGCCTTCTACTATCGTTACCGATTCTGCATCGCTATTTTCTTTATCGCAGATGATGGCCATTTTATTGTCGAACAGGTTGTATATTGCCGCAGTTGGTCCCGAATACTCTGTGCCTGCCATTGGGTGTGCTGCTACATACTGTGCTCTTTTTGAGTGACTTACAACCGATTCGATAAGTTTTGCTTTAGTAGAACCCATATCGGTTACTGTTGTATTTTCATCGGCATAATCTAGTACTTGTGGCAATAATTTCACCACCGCATTTACAGGTATTGCTAGGATAACCAAATTGGCTTTTTGTACGGCCGTTTTTAAATCGGCGATTTCCTGTACAATGCCTTTTTTTAGGGCGATACTTGTATGGCTAGGATTCTTATCTACCCCAATTACATGGTTGGTAAATCCCCTCGCTTTTAAATCGAGTGCTATAGAACCGCCTATTAATCCTAATCCTATTATGGTTACTATCATGTTTTTATGTCTGTGTGTTATGAATGCCAAGCTTTTCTTGAATGACCAATTTTTTAATAATCAATTACCAAATTCCAAATAATAATCAATTACCAAATCACAAATTCCAAATAAATCTCAATAACCTAATTTTAAAACTTCGAAGGTTAGCATATAAAAAATCAAAACTCCTCACATCAGCAAGAAATAAATTTTAAATTCTAAATCTTCGATTCTAAATTTTAAATAATTCCCTCCCAGCAGCAGCAGAAAAAATTCAAAAATCACATTTCAAATATCAAGATTCAAAACTCCTCACATCAGCAAGAAATAAATTTTAAATTCTAAATCTTCGATTCTAAATTTTAAATAATTCCCTCCCAGCAGCAGCAGAAAAAAATCAAAAATCACATCTCAAATATCAAGATTCAAAACTCCTCACCCTATCCAATGCCTGTTGTAATACAGCTCGTTTACTACACAGGGACAAGCGAATATATCGTTCTCCCGAACTGCCAAAAATAAAGCCTGGGGTAATAAACACATTGGCTTGATGTAGGAGTTCGTCCATCCATACGGCTACGTCTTCAATAGCGTCAGGCACTTTTGCCCAGATGAACATGCCTACTTGATTTTCGTTGTATTTACATCCTAGCTCATCCATTATTTGTCGAGCAACTTGTCGGCGTTGTTGGTAGATAAAGCTTTGGGACTGATGCCATTGTGTGGTGTTATTTAAAGCAGCAATTGCAGCTTTTTGGATACCTAAAAACATGCCCGAATCCATATTGCTTTTTACTTTTAGGATGTTGCTGAGGTAAGCATAATCTCCAACAACCATGCCTACTCGCCAGCCTGCCATATTGTGTGATTTGCTTAAGGAGTTTAGCTCTAAGGCCACCTCTTTTGCACCTTCCTGTTGCATAATACTTCGTGGCTGCGGATTTAAAATGAGGCTGTACGGGTTATCGTTAACAATTAACAGTTCGTGTTTTTTAGCAAAGGCAATAAGCTTGGCAAATAATGCATCTGTCGCATCTGCACCTGTAGGCATATTGGGATAATTGACCCACATTAACTTCACGCTTGTTAAATCTAATTCCTCTAACGCTGCCCAATTTGGTTCCCAATTATTGGCTTCCTTAAGGGTGTAGGGATGTATTTTTGCTCCTAGTAAATTGGCTACGGAGGAATAGGTTAAATACCCTGGATTGGGTACTAAAACACCATCTCCCTCATTTAAAAAAGCCATGCTGATGTGCATAATCCCTTCTTTAGAACCCATTAATGGCAAGGCTTCGTTTTTAAAATCAATTGCTACGCCATACACTCGTTCGTACCAATTGCTAATAGCGGTACGCAGTTCGGGAATGCCTGTGTAGCTTTGGTAACCGTGATTGTTATCGTTGAGGGCGGTTTCGGTTAAGGCAGTAATTGCTCCCTGCGAAGGGGCTAAATCGGGGCTGCCTATTCCTAGGTTTAGCACGTCTTTTCCTGCTTCCCGCATTTCTCGTATTTCTCTCAATTTTCGAGAGAAATAATATTCTTTTACTATGTTGAGCCTGTTAGCTGGTTGTATTATCATTGGTTGAATTGCTTGGTTGTTGAATTGCTAAATGTTTGTATGGCTGAATTGTTTTTGATTTATTGGCAATTGCCTACTTCTATCTTAGCACTTTAAAAATACTGCGACCTCGCTGAGGTCGAAACGTTAAACATAAATTTAACACCTAACATACTTTGACCGCTATGCGGTCACTTTTCCGAAAGTCCTTCCATTCTTCTAAAACACTAAAGTAAAACGACGAACTAAAAACGTCAGCATATAAAACTGACAGCGAAGCG
>JAHDBT010000355.1 GCA_020630215.1 Bacteroidota bacterium | reverse complement strand
AAACGAGAGCTTGCACCAAAAGTTAAGCCAGCAAATCCGCCATTAGTTTAATTAATTGATTAAAATGGCATAAATTTAGAGAGACTTGTTAGCAGTACCTACAGGAAGCATAATGTTTTAAAAAGATATGCATAAAATAGAACCATACTATAATTGGAGGGATTTATACATCGCATCAGAAGATAACAAATCGCCTTTTTATGAACGGGTATATAGTGAGTTTGAGTTTAGCAATAAAGTATACAACTACTATATACATCCGCAATGGGACGACTTTGGCTCGGAAACCCTTTACCTAAAAGTTTTATATGTAGACTATTTCAAGTCTTTTGCCATTATAGAATTAATTGGTGAATGGAATGACAGCATTAGCAATGATGTGATGCATTTTAAACGCAATGTGATAGACATATTACTAGCACAACAAATTAATAAGTTTATTTTAATAGGCGAAAATGTATTAAATTTCCACTTATCGGATGATTGTTATTATGAAGAATGGTACGAGGAGGTAAGAGATAATAAAGGATGGGTAATTGCCCTTAACTTTAGAGAACACGTACTAGCAGAAATGGAGGACGCTAATTTAGATTATTACCTCAGTTGGCACCACGAACTCACCGATTTTAATTGGCGAAAACTCAGCCCACTTCATTTATATTATACGTTAGATAATGTAGAAAACGGCAGAGGTAATAACCAACTAGGATATGGTAATGGGAATGTACGGTTGCTGGATTAACATACTATTTAATAAAAAAACACATCATGAGATTAATCGAACTATCTTACCAAGATACCAATTGGGAGATACAAAATTTAAAGTTTGGGGATGTTAATTTAGTAGTAGGTAAAAATGCTGTTGGTAAAACTAGAACTTTATCAATAATAGATTTACTCTATAAAATGATCACTCAAAAAAGAAACTTAGATTGGGGAGCAAAATGGAGTATCAAGTTTGAAAACTATAAAAAAGAAATTATTCACTATGAGTTTTCAACTAGTCAAAGATACCAAGGGGTAACTTATGAAAAAATATTAGTTAATAATGAAGTCGTTTTAAAAAGATTCGATAGATTCTCCGCCTCTATAAAATCACACATATCATCAAATTGGGATGTAATTAACCCTCCCGCAGATAAACTAACTTTACATGTTAGGAGGGATGTTAAGGAATATCCATTCTTAGAAAATATTGTTTCTTGGGCAGAACACTCCTATGGATTTAAATTTGGTAATCTTAGCCCTTATTCACATATACATGCTCAAGAATATGATTTACTAACTACTATTGAAGATATTCCAGCATTATTAAGTGCTCTGGAAGATAATAATAAAGACGAAATTATAAAAGACTTTAATAGCTTAGGTTATGACATTGAGGATATTCAAATCTTGAAAAGGCGTTCATTAATCATTTACATAAAAGAAAAAAGCATCACTAAAAAAATACCTCATTATACCTTATCGCAAGGAATGTTTAGAGCTTTATCAATCTTAATTTATATTGAGTATTTAATACATCGAAAGAAACCCCTAACTATTGCGATTGATGACTTATGTGAAGGGCTTGATTATAATAGAGCAACAACACTAGGCCAAATAATTTTCAATAAATGCTTAGACACAAACATTCAACTAATAGCTACCTCGAATGATAGCTTTTTAATGGATGTGATTGATATAAAATATTGGAATGTACTTTTTAGAGAAGGAAAAACAGTTACAGCTATTAATGCCCAAACACATGAACAATTATTTAAGCAATTTAAATTTACAGGTCTTTCTAACTTCGACTTTTTTGCATCTGACTATATAACACAAAAGATATGATAAAGACCGCTATTTTTGTTGAAGGGCAAACGGAGTTAATATTTGTAAGAGAATTTTTGTTAAAAATATTCAACTACTCTAACATCAATCTAGCCTGTTATAATCTATTTTCTCAGGATAAGTTTCACGAAACAGATTATTCCTTTCCGAATGAATTTAATTCAAACGCTGAATTTTATTTTCAAATCATTAATGTCGGTAATGATAACGCTGTTTTATCTAGGATTCTAAAAAGAGAAAAATATATTTGGGATAGTGGTTTTAATACTATAATTGGACTTCGAGATATGTACAGTAAAAGTTATCGTACAGAAGCTAGAGGCGTACAAATATCTGAAGAATTGAATATTGCGTTTAAAGAAGCTACGCAAGAAGTAATTGATGCTGATGCAATCCAATCAAACAACATTCATTTTATATTTGCCATCATGGAAGTAGAAGCATGGTTTCTTGGCTTGGAAAATATTTTTAAAAAACTAGACAAAACGCTTACGACCGAATATATTAATGAAAAACTTGGATTTGATTTAAAAAATTTGGATCCTGAAACCATATTTTTTCATCCTGCAGCAACAATAGATGAAATTTATGCTTTAGCTAATTTATCCTATGGTAAAAAAAGCACACAAGTACATGCGCTTGTTAGTTACATGACAAAAGACGACTTCGATTCGCTTCATACAAAAAACAAATGTGCTTCCTTTTCAGCGTTTTATAATACGTTACCAAAAGTTTAAAAGCCATTCAACAATAAAAAATCTCCATGCCCCAATACCAACGTTATTTACTAAACCCACCCAAAAGCGTAGTCAGCAACGGACAATTTAACTTTGGTTGCTACACTGCGCCATTTAAAGAAGTAAACCTGCACGAAGCCATACGTCCGTATGCTTTACCACTGCCCAATTTTGCCCAAAATATACAATTGCGAGAATGGCAAGCTTTCCAGGCAGGCAATGGCGATTACTTTATAATGATGGCCATTTACAATGCCAAAAAACTAGCCCTCGTACAATTTATTTTGTACGATATTAAAACACAAAAAAAACTACATTACGAAAAACAAGTTCCTGCATGGCAACTACAAGTACCTAATGGATTGTACGATACCCATGCAGGTTATAAAAGCAACAACTTTAAAATTCATGCCCATAGCGATATAGGCAATGGGCGAATTACCATCTTCGTAGAAATCAACAATTTTAAAAAACTGCCACCAATTAAAGCCCATTTTGTAGGTTATCACGAGCATCAATCGGGCAAGGCAAATCCAATGGTTGTATGTATGCCTTTTACGCCTACTAGGGGCATGTACTCCCACAAATGCCTCATGCCTATGAAAGGAAATGTACAAGTAGGACAGCAACAAATTCCCTTTCTTCGCAGCAACAGCCAACTCATTATCGACGACCATAAAGGCTATTACCCCTTCCCTACTCGCTACGATTGGGTAACGGGTTTTGGTTACAATAAACAAGGGCAATCCATAGGTTTTAACCTCACGCACAACCAAGTGCAAAACCCCGAAATTTACAACGAAAACTGCCTATGGCTCAACGGAGAACTGCATCCCCTGCCCCCCATAAAAGTACACCGACCTAATGGCTACAAAGGACAATGGTTGGTGCAAGATGAATACGGCAAAGTTAACCTCACCTTCGACCCCGTAGTGCATACAGCTGTAGATATTAACTTGCTACTTTTTAGGAGCAAATACCAAGGCCCGTATGGTTATTACAACGGCACTATTAAAGATAAAAACGACAATTCAATTGTCATTGAAAAAATGTTTGGGATGGGGGAGGATTTTTATTTGCGGGTGTAGCCTACTTAATGTTTGTAAAATTGCTATATTTGTTGATGCGTTACTATTCAGCAACGAGTAGAAAGTACTTTCGTATAAGGTATAAGGACTGCTTGCCACGTAAGTTTTGTAGGTAATTCATTAGCCAATACTAAAAAACTACCCAGCAAATAGCGAAACGAAGCCGTCTTTCTACCAAAAGCGAAGCGTACCCTCTACCTACTACTACTATTTAACGAATGCGAAATAGTAACGTTGATTCAATAATTATCAATGAGTACCAGCCCGATACATACCTCCCTACTATTTTTTGATATTGAAGCGGTTGAAAAAAATAAACGCATCAAAGAAATAGGAGCCATTTATCCGCATAATGACCAACATTATAGGGGCAACTCTTTGGTTCAATTTTACACATTTGCTCAGAGGGCCACCTTCGTAGCAGGACACAATATCTCCCAACACGATTTAGTCTATTTAAAAGCAGCAGGATTCAATCCGCAATTCTTCGAGATTCCTTTTATTGACACCTTGTTTTTATCCGTATTATTTTTTCCAGAAAAACCCTATCATCACCTCGTAAAAGATTACCGCCTAGTAAGTTTATCCATTAATAATCCAGTTGCCGATTCTAAACTAGCCTACCAATTGTGGCAAGATATTGTGGTCGCTTTTCATAAATTGCCTTCAGAAATACAAGCCATTTATTACTATTTGCTGCACCAACAAACCGTATTTGCTGGCTTTTTTAAATGGATAGGTATTCCCAAAATGGCGGCATCGGTTACTAATTTAACAGCGTTTATTTTTACTGCTTACGAGGACGATATATGCATCACAGCCAATTTAGAAACCCTAATCCAACAACATCCTATTGAAGTGGCTTATACCCTCGCATTAGCTAATACTAAAGACGAAAACTCTATTTTCCCTCCGTGGGTTTTCCATCAATTTCCAAAATTAAATTGGGTATTTAATCAATTGCGTTTAAATAATTGTTACCAAGACGATTGTACTTATTGCGATGATAATTTATCGGCCGTAAAAGGCTTACAGAAGTTTTTTGGATTTGAAGGTTTTAGGCGTTTCGATGATGAAAAAAACAAACCCTTACAACAACAAGTAGTAGAAACAGCACTACAAGGCAATTCGCTCCTAGCTATTTTTCCTACGGGCGGCGGCAAGTCGCTTAGTTTTCAATTACCTGCTTTAATGAAGGCACGAGCTAATCGGTCGTTAACAGTTGTTATTTCGCCCCTGCAATCGCTGATGAAAGACCAAGTTGATGTACTCAAAAATCGGCATGATGAAACTAAAGCCGTGGCTATCAACGGCTTACTCTCTCCCCTAGAACGTGGCGAAGCGATAAAAAGAGTATACGAAGGCGGTGCTAACCTGTTGTATATTTCTCCCGAAAGTTTGCGTTCTAACACCATTTATAAGCTGATAAGCGGACGGCATGTAAACCGTTTTATTATTGACGAAGCGCACTGTTTTTCTACTTGGGGGCATGATTTCAGGGTTGATTATATGTACATCACCGAATTTTTACTACAATTACAAAAAGATAAAAAACTTACCGAACCCATCCCTATTTCCTGTTTTACCGCTACCGCCAAACTCGAAGTTATTGAAGATATTCAACAGCATTTTCACAAAAAGCTAGGGCTGCAACTCCAATTATTTCAGGCAGATATTAGGCGGCAAAATTTGTCTTTTCATGTAAAAGAAGTAGCTGGCGAACAAAATAAATTTGAAAAGTTATTGGCTTTATTAATGGAAGAAGATGGACCTAAAATTGTATATGTTGCACGAGTAAAAGCCACACAACAACTAAGCGAAAAACTAAAAGGACGAGGCGTAAATGCCGCCTTTTATCATGGTAAAATGAAAAGTGAAGAACGCATTGCCGTCCAGGAATTGTTTATGAATAATGGCATTGAGGTAATGGTAGCAACCTCTGCATTTGGGATGGGTGTAGATAAGGACAATGTGGGCATGGTAATACACTACACGATTTCCGATTCGCTAGAAAACTATGTGCAAGAAGCAGGAAGGGCTGGACGTGACCCTAAGCTACAAGCAAAATGCTATATTTTATATGACGAAAACGATTTAAACAAACACTTTGCCCTACTCAATGCCTCTAAACTAAACCACAAGGAAGTGAGTGATATTTGGCAAAGCATTAAATCGGTTAGGCGAGAAAAGTTTATTAAATCGGCTTACGAATTAGCCCAAAAAGCAGGCTGGGATACTGATGGCGGACAAACAATGGATATGGAAACCAAAGTAACTTCTGCTATTTCGGCATTGGAGGAAGTGGAATATGTAAAACGACTAAATAACGCTACTCGTGTATTTGGGCAAAGTATTTTAGCCGATAATTTTGAAGAAGCCAAACTTAAAATTGAAGCAGCAGGAATTCCCGAATTTAACGAAAAACAATTGGTCAATGCTTTGCGTATTTTTCAATACCTCATCTCTCGAAAACAAACCCGCATTGATTATGTTGCCGACCATTTGGGGCTAAAAAAACCTTTTGTAAGTCGTTGTATTAATTGGTTTAAAGAATTAAATTTAATTGGCGATGGAAAAGATTTATCGGTTTTTGTAAATCTTAAAAATAGCAAAAACAATTCGGAAAAAATTGCCCAAAAATACTTGAAAATGGAAAGGCAATTATTAGACCTTATTTTTCCTGATGAAAAAACGCAGCAAAAAAGAATTTATTTAAGAGAGTTAAATGAAGCATTAATAACGGCTGAAATTAATAGCCAAATTAATGAAATTAGAAGCGTTTTGCATTACTGGAAATTAGACGATTGTATTCAGTTAGAACGGATGGACAAACAAACTTTTTTATACAAAATTACTAGAAAAAAATCGTATCCCGATTTTGTTAAAAGCGTAGAACAACGCCATGCTTTAAGCCTTACTTTATTAACGGTTTTAATTAAAAATTTCCCTAAAACTACTGTACCAGAAAATGGCAAAGTTTTAATTGATTTTTCGATGGTAAAATTAAAAGAAAATCTCGAAAAATTATTTACTAAAAAACAAAACAGCTTAGGCATTTACGAAAAAACATTGTTATTTTTACACAGCATTAAATCTATAGAATTAGAAGGTGGTTTAATTATTTTTTATCATCCAATGACCATTATCCGAATAGAAAAAAACAACCAGAAAAGATACACCAAAAACGATTATAAAAAACTAGAAGCCTACTACGAACGCAAAACCGAAAAAATACATATTGTAGGCGAATATGCCAAAAAAAGTTTAGAAGAAAAAGAAAAAGCAGCAGCCTATGTTGCCGATTATTTTAGCATGGATTATGATGTTTTTATTAGTAAATATTTTAAAGGAAAAAAAGGCAAAATAAAACGGGCTTTAACCGATAAAAAATTCAAGGAAATATTTAGCAAATTATCGGAAGAACAAAGGAAAGTAATTGACGACAAAAAACACAACCGCATTTTAGTAGCGGCAGGGCCAGGAAGCGGCAAAACGATGTTGTTAGTACATAAAATAGCCGCCTTATTATTAATGGAGGATGTAAAACCCGAACAGTTTTTAATGCTGACTTTTTCTAGGGCCGCCAACCAAGAATTTAAGCAACGCTTACATCAATTAATCGGAAAAATTGCTTATTATGTAGATATGTACACCTTTCATGCCTATGCCTTTAAAATGCTAGGACGAGTAGGCGACCTAGAAAAATCGAGCGATATTATTGCCAAAGCTGCTGAGGCCATTAATGAGAATGAAGTGCCGCTAGAATATGTAGTAAATAAAAGTGTACTAGTAGTAGATGAATACCAAGATATTAGCAAGCAGGAGTTTGATTTACTCAACGCTATTATTGCCAAAGCCGAAAATATACGGGTAATTGTTGTAGGCGACGACGACCAAAGTATTTACCATTTTAGAGGCGCAAACATACAGTACATGTACGATTTTGTGGCGCA
>JAHDBT010000354.1:6222-7623 GCA_020630215.1 Bacteroidota bacterium | reverse complement strand
TATGATAATTTAAATGCTTTTTTTGCTCATTATCAGAACTTAAAGAATTGCTGAAATTGCTTACTAGTTCTCAATTCTAAAGTGTTGAAATAAATTGTATGTTTTTTTAATAAATCAGCAGGATAATTCAGCTTTACCAAAAAGCATCAATAAGCTTCTTGATAAATTGCGAAAAAGTCCGCCGTACTAACGGGCTTAGGATTGGAGGGATGGCAAAAATCTTTAGTAGCTAATTCGGATAAGGGAATTAAATGTTTTTCTTCTACACCAATATCACGCAGTTTTTGTGGTAGGTGAACATTGCTGGATAAGGTAAATAAAGCATCAATTAAATCTTCGCCTTTTCCTGATGCAATACCAAAAGCTTTTGCCATACTTTCAAAGCGATCCTCAAAGCCTTGCAAATTAAAACGCATACCGAAAGGCAGGTGAATGGCATTGGCTAAACCGTGATGTGTATCTAACAAACTAGATAATGGATGTGCTAGGCTGTGTACAATGCCCAAGCCTTTTTGAAATGCAACTGCCCCCATTAACGAAGCCATCAACATATAAGAACGGTTGGTAGGATTGGGTTGATTGACTGCGCCCTCTAAGGATTCGCCAATTAAACGAATGCCTTCCAAAGCAATACCATCGCATTGCGGATGAAAACCTTTGGCGAGGTAGGCTTCCATATTGTGCGTAAGAGCATCCATACCTGTTGCGGCAGTAATGGCTGGTGGTAAATCAAACGTTAGGGCTGGGTCGGCAAACACCTTTTTAGCCATTAGCGTAGGGTGAAACAAAATGCGTTTGCGGTGGGTGTCATCTTCCGAGATAATGGCACTGCGTCCTACTTCGCTGCCTGTACCAGCTGTGGTGGGTACGGTTACAAAATAGGGGATGGCTTCGGTAACGTATTTGTCGCCGCCTTCTAGGTCGTCGTAGTCGAATAAATCGCGGCGGTGATTGATGCGTAAGGCAATGGCACGGGCTACATCTAATGCTACGCCACCGCCAATGCCTACAATGCTATCTCGTTTGGTTTCGTCGTATACATCGCCGCCTTTAAGCACATCACTTTTTAGCGGATTTTTGTGCATCTCCGAAAAAACTTCGACAGCTAATCCGCTATTTTTTAATTGTTCTACAATTTTTTTGAAGAACGGTAATTCCCGCACATTAGGGTCGGTAACCACTAGCGGACGTGCTAGGCCCTGTGCTTTTAGATGTGCGCTTAATTCGTCAATTACGCCAATGCCAAATCGGATAGGCGTTGGGAAATTGAAATTGTATTTTTGTTTTGGATCGAACATTTTTTGGGGGGGATTTAATAAAAAAAATATCTATGTAATTTTTATAATGTTTAGACGTAGTTTAGACGTAGCAGTGCCACGTCTCTACATTTGAAATTGGGGG
>JAHDBT010000354.1:0-6122 GCA_020630215.1 Bacteroidota bacterium | reverse complement strand
GTTTAGACGTAGTTTAGACGTAGCAGTGCCACGTCTCTACATTTGAAATTGGGGGGGTGGGGAAATTTTTTAATACCTATTTTTGGGGATTTTTAAATAATTTCAAAATATCTCCGCAATTCCCAATCGCTAACTTGTTGTGCGTAGGCGCGGGATTCCCATAGGCGGGTTTGGGTAAAATGTTTTACAAAATCCTCGCCAAATAACCCATTGGCAATGTCAGAATCTTGCATTCGTACACTTGCTTCTTGCAGACTTTTAGGAAGCATCCCATGCGATAAATCCTTGTAGCCGTTTCCTTTGGTAGGTGCTTGCTTTAGAACTAATTTATTTTGGATGCCATACAAGCCACTTGCTAAACAAGCTGCCATTGCTAAATAAGGATTCGTGTCAGAA
Source organism: Bacteroidota bacterium (assembly GCA_020630215.1). Classification (GTDB taxonomy): domain Bacteria; phylum Bacteroidota; class Bacteroidia; order Chitinophagales; family UBA2359; genus JAHDBT01. The sequence goes on along the minus strand of JAHDBT010000354.1, from coordinate 5,726 downwards.
CCGATGACCCTCGTTTCTAATCTGCAAGCTTTGCTACTAGCAGGAATTGCCCTTAAAGCAGTTGTTCTGTTTTCGATGCCCCAGGTTAAAGTTGTGGGAGCCCATGCACCTTCTACTAGGCGTTTAAAGCTGTTGATATTAGGGGCAAACATAGGCAAAATTTCTGGTAAGCAGGTCAATTGTCCAGCAATATAATGGCGCATTAAGTCGCTCATATTATCGGCAGCCTTAGCATTGGCAAATAGGTTTTTTCGTTTCGATTTATTCCAGAGACTTTGGTGAACATGTCCGCCGCAGCCAGGTAAATCGCTGCTGAATTTGGCCATAAAAGTGGGGATGATTTGATGCCGGGCAGCAATTTCTTTAACGGCAGTTTTAAATAAAACGGCACGGTCGGCAGCTTCTAAAATAGGGCCGTATTGGATGGCTGCTTCGTAAACGCCTGGTCCGGTTTCGGTATGTAATCCCTCAATAGGAATGCCGAATTGGGTGAGTAATTCAAACAAATCGTTAAAAAATGGATGTTGTTCGGAAGAGCGTAACAGGGAATAACCAAACATGCCCTCCGTTAATGGTTGTAGGTTTTGAAAGTTTTTTTCTCGTAGTGAAGTAGCCGTTTCCGAAAAATTAAACCATTCAAATTCTTGCGAAAAAAGCGGTTGGTAGCCCATGTCATCACATTCCTTAATAATCCTTTTTAACAAAGAACGAGGACAAACAGCTTGTAAATGACTGTCTGCTGTATCAAAATCTGCTAGGAAAAAAGGCAGTCCATCCATCCACGGAATGTTGCGGTAGGTGCTAGAGTCAATCACCGCCAATCCATCGGGATAGCCAGAGTGCCAGCCCGTTATGCTTACATTATCGTAGGCAACATCGGCCGCATCCCAACCAAATACCACATCGCAAAAGCCAAAGCCACTATTCGCAGCCGATAAAAACTTTTCTTTCGACATCATTTTACCTCGTAGCACGCCGTCTATATCGGTTATGGCTACTCGTATTTTATTGTGTGGCGATTTTTTAACTTGGTCGCTTATTTTTTTTGGTAATGTTGGCATTTTTGAATTGTTTTATTTAGGGTTCCCACTGAGTTGCACGGAGCTTTTCACGGTGTTGCACGAAGTTTTTTTTGGCTTCGCTGCCTCCTTTTTGTAGTAAAATCCGAAGTTTTAAGTTGGTGGTTACCTAGTTTAGTTTTATTGAATTATTTAGTGTTCCCATTGAGTTGCACGGAATTTTTCACGGTGTCGCACGGAGTTTTTTGGGCTTCGCAGTCTCCTTTTTGCAGTACAGTTGGGTATTTAAAGTTGGTGGCGATGTTTCCCTAGAATAAATTCTAGGTCTACAATGTCGGTCATCTCTACGAGATTTCAAAGTGGTTATCATCAAAAATGGATTGAGGGACTGCTAAAACATCGCCAGCATATAAACTGACTCCTGGAAACTGCCCCCTGACCACTAAAAGAAAAAAACTGACAGCGAAGCGATCTGACCGCTGACAATGAGCGCCAGCGAATGATCTGACCGCTATAAACACTGACCCCTGGCCACCGTTTACTGCCCCCTAGACTGATTAAAAAGAAACCAAAGATAAGCGCAAATTAGCATCAACAAAAATATTAGGGCTAATTTTAGGTTGTAGATGGTCATGGCGGTTAGGGCAACGATGGCGATGAGGAGTGCGAGTGCTGGAAAAATGGGGTAAAAAGGGACTTTAAAAGGGCGTTCTAAATTGGGTTCTGTTTGGCGCAATTTGAAGAAAGAGAGCATGGCGATGATGTATAAAAGCAATGCGCCAAAGCAGGCGAGGGTAATAATTTCGCCTGTTTTGCCTGTGAGTAAAGCCACAATGCCAATGCACATATTGGCGACCAAAGCATTGGCAGGCGTTTTAAATTTAGGATGCACTTTTCCGATGGCAGCAGGAGCGTTTCCGATACGTGCAAACTCAAAAGAGGCACGGCCGGCGGCTAGGATAATGCCATGAAAAGAGGCGACTAAACCAAACAATCCAACGGTGATGAGGAGGTGATATAGGAAATGGTTTTCGCCCGTGATGATGGATAAGGCGAGGGGTAGGGGAGAATCGGAAGCGGTGCTACTTCCTGGAGGATAGACTACGGCTTCCCAGCCTGCTACGCCTACGGCAGATGCGAAGGTGAGAAGGCACAATACAACTAAAGTGATAATTGCCGACCCAAAGCCAATCAAAATGTTTCTTTGTGGATTGTGGGTTTCCTCGGCAACATTGGCAACGCCCTCGATGGCTAGGAAAAACCAGATGGCAAAAGGGATGGCGGCAAATGCGCCTGTCCAACCATTAGGGAGGGCATTTTTGGTGAGGTTGGCGTATTCAAAAGAGGGGAGGCAAACGCCCGCAAAAATGAGCAGTTCGGCAACGGCTAAAACGGTGATGACCAGCTCGAAAGAGGCAGCTGCTTTTACGCCATAAATATTGAGTGCCGTAAAAATAAGGTAGGCCACAATAGCAATGGCCAATACAGGAACAGCAGGAAAAAAGATATTAAAATACGCACCAATGGCTGCGGCAATGGCAGGAGGTGCAAAAATAAATTCGATGTTTTGTGCCATACCGCCAATAAAGCCAATTTTACGACCAAAGGCACGATGGGCATAATCGAATACGCCGCCAGCTTTTGGAATGGCGCAGGCCATTTCGGTGTAGCTAAAGGTGAAGGTGAGGTACATGATGATGATGAAAAAAGTGGCAACGGCTAGTCCTAGTGTACCACCTTCTGCTAGTCCGAGGTTCCAACCAAAGTACATGCCAGAGATGACGTAGCCTACGCCTAGTCCCCATAGCATTAAGGGGCCTAGTTCGCGTTTTAGTTGGGGTTGAGTTGGGGTGTTTTTGTTGTTGGTCATTTGGTTGGTGTTTTATATTTGGGGGTGAATTTGTGCTTGTGCGTATGGGTAGACAAAACTACGAAAAAAAGGGGATTTGTGGGGGGGATAAAAAAAGCCCTGGAGCAGGAAATGCTTCAGGGCAGTTAAATCAGCATGAATTAAATTGAATAGGTACACAATTCTTTAAAAATTTTTGAATACTCCTGTTGTGCAATTTATTGGAATTGAAGAGAAGTCTATTGCTTCATTATTTTAAGGATTTCTACTTGCTCTCCATCCACAATTATCCTAGCATGGTACAATCCTGTTGGGAGTGCGGCTGTATTCCAAAAGAAGGAAGCTTTTTGTGTATAATCCCATTTTTGCTGGGCAACTACTTTTCCAGTTATATTAAATATATCGAGCTGTAGATTTCCTTCTTGGCTTAAGTCCAATTCGATTTGGGTGGTTTGGGTGAAGGGGTTAGGGTAGGCGGTCATGTTTTCTATGGTGAGTTTACCTCTGCCTCTTCGTTCGGGGTTTATCCAATACCAGCCGACGGTTGCACCAGCGTCGGGGTTGTTAATATCGCAATAAATGTAGGCGGTGTACCAGCCGCTAGGTAAGTTATTTGCGGTAAGTGTGTTATTTCCTGTTGTGCCACTAGCTACTAAAGTGCCATCTTGGTGATATACTTCGTAATCGTAAGGGGCGCAGTTGGGTTCGCCGCCAGAGATATTTAAGGTAAGGCTGCCGTTGCCGCCGCCTGTATCAGAGGTAGTGGTATAACTATCTATATGTAGCGGTGTATTGGTATCAGCCGTATCCATACTGCTAAAAATCAGGTCTTCCTCCGCATTAGCTGCACAAGCATTTGCATCTGTAATTGTGACTTCCCAACTTGCGTTATTTGCATAAATAATGCTTAGTGTAACACCATCAGATATGCCATCGTTATTGGTATCTGTATAGGTAACCGTAGTGCGTACATAACCTATTTTATCCCACTCAAAGTTGTAAGGGGGAGTGCCGCCACTAATTTCGATAATGTGGGTATTGTAATAATAAGTAGGGACACTATTGGTTAATGTTTCGTTTTGGTTAATGGTGATATTGTTACAATTAGGCGTACAATTATTGTCTATAAATATGGTTACTTGGGCTGCATCCGCACAAGCATTGGCATCTGTTGTAGTTACCGAATAAGTGGTTGTGCTGGTAGGTGTGACGGTGATGGTTTGGCTAGTTTGTCCATTGCCCCATACATAGGTAATGCCGCCTGTTGCGGTAAGGGTAGCCGCATCGCCTGCACATATCGTTTGGTCTGGTCCAGCATCTGCATTCGTACTGCCTACGTTTACCGTTGTTTGGTCTACTGCGGTACAGCCGTTACTGTCGCTTACTGTTACCGTGTAGGTGGTAGTGCTGCTAGGATTAACGGTAATTGCTTGTCCAGTTTGCCCTGTATTCCAAGAGTAAGTAGAACCTGTTCCATTAGCAGCTAAGTTTGCAGAAGAACCAAGACAAATCGTTTGGTTTGGTCCAGCATCTACGCTTGCGCTGCCTACAGTTACGGTAGCTTGGTCAACGGATGTGCAGCCATTTGCATCGCTTGCGGTTACCGTGTAAGTAGTTGTACTACTTGGGCTTACTGTAATTGATTGACCTGTTTGCCCTGTATTCCATTGATAGAAAGTACCAGTTCCGGTTGCATTTAAGTTAGCTGACGAACCCAAACATTTTGTTTGATTTGGTCCAGCATCAACTGCTACGCTTGCTACGTTTACTGTTACTTGGTCAACATTTGTGCAGCCATTGTTATCACTAGTGGTTACGGTGTAGGTGGTTGTGCTTGATGGACTTACTGTAATTGATGAACCTGTTTGTCCAGTATTCCAGTTAAAATTTATACCTCCTGTAGCATATAAGGCAATTGTATTACCTAAGCAGATGGTTTGGTCTGGCCCAGCATTGGCAATTGCGCTACCAACTGTTATCGTTACTTGGTCTACTGCGGTACAACCGTTACTGTCACTTACGGTTACGGTGTAGGTGGTTGTGCTGCTAGGATTTACTGTAATTGCTTGTCCTGTTTGCCCTGTGTTCCAATTGTAGTTTGTGCCTGTACCTGTTGCGTTTAATGTTGTGCTTGAACCTAAGCAGATGGTTTGGTTAGGACCTGCCTCTACGCTTGCGCTGCCTACGGTTATGGTGGTTTGGTCAACGGATGTGCAACCGTTTGCATCGGTTGCGGTTACAGTGTAGGTGGTTGTGCTGCTAGGGCTAACAGTTATTGTTGCACTTGATTGTCCTGTATTCCATTGGTAGTTGCTTGCGCCTGTAACTGTTAAGTTTGCGGAAGAACCTAAGCAAATGGTTTGGTCGGGGCTGGTAGTTGCACTTGTACCTCCAACTGCTTCAATAGTAACATCTACACTAGCAGTACAACCATTCATATCTGTTATTATTGCAGTGTAAGTTCCTGCAGGTAGGTTTATAGCTGTAGTATTAGCTTGTTCATTTGGCCAATTATAGGTGTATGGAGGCATACCTCCTGTTGCTGCTATGGTAGCAGAACCATTCGTTTGTCCACACTCATCAGGAGTAGTAATAATAGATGTTACTGTTACTAGAGCAGATGGCGAAATAGTAATGCTCTCCACATGCTCGCAAGTATTACCATCTACTAGGGTAACAGTGTAAGTGGTGGTCGTTGTTGGATAAACGGTAATGCTTTGGGTGGTGTCTTGCGAGGCAGTATCCCAATGGTAGCACCATAAATCTTCATTGAATACACTATCCATTGGTAGCGTATTATCAATAATGGATGGATTGGCGGTAAGGGTTACAGCTTCGCCATAGCAGGCAATGCCGCT
>JAHDBT010000353.1 GCA_020630215.1 Bacteroidota bacterium | reverse complement strand
TTTTTTTCATTTCACTTAGCCTAAGTTCCGTATGTAGTCCCCCACATTTTATATTTAATGTTAAATTGTTTTTATATGCTAACGCTGAGGTATTACAAAGGTTCAATAGAACTACATTATACCTTGGGGCATTTCGACTCTGTTTGATGATTGGGAAACTATTTGCTTCGATTTACAGTAAAAATGGTGAGTAGTAAGCTTGAATTGGCAAGCAGGATGCTAATGGTCAAATTTGTTGTGACTGAAAAATGCAAGCAAACTTTTAGAAACTGTACTAAATAGTCTAAAGTTTGTGCTAAAAAAAGGACAACTTGCTAAAACCTACTAACTTTTTGCTAGGATTATGTGGATAACATCCGCTTATCCACACACTTATTAACATCTGCTTAAAAAAAACGGTCTGTTGTTCAATAATGAAAATAAAATTATGTTTTTGAAAAAAGTTATTAACACTCTAAAAAAACGCACTATATAAATTGCTTAAAGTCAAGTAATTGAAGAGCAAAGTTATCAACACCCCTTCGTGCATAAGTGTTAGTAAGTTTGTGGATTACTAATGCATAATTGTCAACAAAGTTATTAACATATCCACATTAGGTGATTTGTGGGTTTTATCCACACTTTATCCACATCCTATTAACAACTATTAACTGCTTATTCTCAGCGTTTCAAAAAAAGTTATCCCGTTCATAACTTATCCACAGGATGTGCATAAGTCTGTAAATTATTGGTTTTCAATATTTTGTAATGTTGATAAAATGTGGATTACTTGTGGAAGAATATTAACAACTTAATATCAAAGGAAAAAGGGAAAAAAAAGTACACAAATCCACAGCCCTTACTATTACTGTTATTATTAAAAAAGTTTGAAAAAAAACAATACTAATAAGGAAGGCAAGAAAAAAAATAAGATCTGCTAAGTTTAGGAAATTCCTAGTAGATAGATAGGAATACTATAGGGGTAAATAAAAAAATAAGAGATAGTTATTTTAGGGCTTTTTTAAGCTCGCTAAAAGCTTTTTTTAGCCCAACTAAGTGCGATTGTGCTTTTAGGGGGTAAAAATGGCTTAAATCGCAAATTTAGTGGCTATTTATACCTTAGTTACACTATAGACATACTATTCACACACCGCATTCGTTCATTCACAAGCTATGTGGATAAAAATGGGGTTTTCCACAAATAATGTGGATAAGTGCTTATATTTAGAGGGGTTTGTGGATATTAGCCAGTTAGCGGACAAATCTGTGACATTAATCCTTTAATAGTTTGATGGTGAGCCAAGGATGAACGAAAGAATATCCATCCATTTTCAAGAAATTAGCAAAACGAGGTAAAAATAGGTTTTTACGTCGTCCGGCAACGTCAATAACAACTTCATCGCCGTATTTATTTACGGTAAAATCTGCTTGCTTAATAAATGGCAATTTCATTTTAACTTCGTATCCATTTTTGGTGGTAATAACTTCAAAAGGATTTTCCTCATGAAAAATATCTGCTGGATTTTTTTTGCCATAAATCTTCTTGCCAATTTTTTTGAGTAAGTCTATTCCAAATACCTCTTCTCCTTGATGAGGTACTTTAAAAATAGGCAAGGGAGTAAAGCTTTCTTCTATATCTTGAAGGTGTTTTTTTTGAGATGTAATATAGTTTGCAAAAATAGTGCCATTTGTTAAGGAATTGGGTAAAATTCGGTTTACAATAATGGCATCTACATTATAACCGTACAATTGCAAGTAGGTGTAAGCTCGTTTAGCTTCCTGAATAACCATACGTTCGGGGTTTGCGACTAAACGAATAGAGCATATTTTAGGGTCGGTAAATATTTTTTGGATGTTTTCTAGCTTGTCAAATAAGTTTTCTAGTTCGGCATAACCTTTATCTAAGGGAACACCTGTAGTTTTGCGAACCATAAAACCTACTGTTTTTACAGCCGTTTTTTGCCCAGGAATGGCTTTGGTTAACCACGATTTGGTTGCTTGTGGCAAGGTAAGCAGGGTTAGGGTTTCGCCAGTAGGCGCGCTGTCAATAACAATAAGGTCGTAAAAGTCTTCTCGGTAATATTTTTCTATCCATAAAAATGCCGATGCTTCTTCCATACCAGGTAGTACCGATAATTCTTCGGCAACTACATTATCAACACCTCGCCATTTAAAAATACTGAGCATTAATTGTCGCATATTGCCCCAATATTTTTTCATAGAGTAGTACACATCAAACTCTTGTCCCCAAAGGTTGTCGCTTATTTTGGTAGGTTCGGGTGCTAGTTCTACGTTTAAAGCATCAGATAAACTATGGGCAGGATCGGTAGATATGACCAATGTTTTAACGCCTTGTTTGGCCGCATGAATTGCTGTAGCTGCTGCCGTAGTTGTTTTACCTACGCCCCCTTTTCCGGTAAATAAAATGATTCTCATTATTGTTTAATGCTTTTGTATGGTTAATTTTTAACAAACATTGGCATCTTTTTAGTGTTTAATTACCAAGTATATTCGTTTGTTATGTTGTAATGAAGATAGCAAAAGTCATTCCGTTGTCAAATTGGCATGAAATAGGATGTCATATAAACAGGGTTTGTTATATCTAAGCTTCAAACATAAAATAAAGCTTTTTATTATTATTTACTTTCAATAACAAACCTAAAAAGATTTTTTTTTTGTATTTTCGGCTACTATTTTGAAATCACTTTATATTTTGATATTTTTTTGTTTAAACGATAGACCATTATGACGATTAGAGACATTACTCAGTATATTGAGACCTTAGCTCCGTTAAAATATCAAGAGAGTTATGATAATGCGGGATTAATAGTAGGCAATCCTAGTGCAGCGTGTAAAAAGGTATTACTTTGTTTAGATTCTACAGAGGATGTAATTGAGGAAGCCATTAAGTTAAAGTGTAATTTAGTAATTGCTCATCATCCTATTGTTTTTAAAGGCTTAAAAAAATTTACTGGACGTAATTATGTAGAACGCACCATTATTAAAGCTATTAAAAACGATATTGCTATTTATGCGGCACATACCAACTTAGATAATGTGCAAATAGGCGTTAACCAAAAAATTTGTAAAAAACTAAAGCTAAAAAACTGCCGTATTTTGGCTCCTAAAAAACAATTGCTTAAAAAACTAAGTGTAACTTGCCCGCTGGCACAAGTAGATGTGATTAAACATCATTTATTTGAAGCTGGAGCCGATTATATCCCTAATAATAGCAGTTTTGATACCCTAGGAACAAGTATTTATAATAGCTCCGGTATTTTAATAAGCGAAATAAATGTAGAACTTGTTTTTCCTGTTCATAAGGAAAGGCAAATTTTGCGTACCCTAATGGAGGTACATCCTTACGAACAAGTAAATTACCAAATCGTTTCCTTAGATAATGTGTATCCCGAAATTGGTTCGGGAATGATAGGCACACTAGCAACTCCTATGGCTCCTACCGAATTTTTGCTCGACCTAAAAAAACGAATGAAAACGCAATGTGTTAGACATACTGCACTGCCAACTAAAAAAGTAAAAACCATTGCTGTTTGTGGTGGTGCAGGTGGATTTTTACTGCCGCAAGCCATTGCACAAGGAGCCGATGTTTTTGTTACTGCCGACTATAAATACCACGAGTTTTTTGATGCCGATAAGCGAATTGTGATTGCCGATATTGGACATTATGAGAGCGAACAATTTACGGTAGAGTTATTTAAAGAATTTTTAACGAAAAAATTTAGTAACTTTGCAGTCGTTTTATCGAAGATTAATACTAATCCTGTAAAATACTTATAAGCAAAACCGTATGACGAAAGTAAAAGAGTTAACAACTGCTGAGGAAAAACTTAGAGCTTTATTTGAATTGCAACGAAACGATTCAAAAATTGACGAAATTAGAACGCTGCGTGGAGAGCTGCCTATTGAGGTGAAAGAACTCGAAGATGCAGTAATGGGGCTAGGTGTGCGTATTGATAAGCTTAAAGAAGAGGTAGATAAAGTTACCAGCTTTATTAGTGGTAAAAATACTTCTATTAAAGAATCGAAAGCATTGATTGCTAAATACAAAGAACAATTGAATTTAGTGAAAAATGACCGAGAGCATACTGCATTAAATAAGGAAATTGAAATGCAAAATCTAGAAGTAGATTTAGCTAAGAAAAAAATTGGAGATGCTCAGAAGGAGGAGAAAAGTAAACAAGCTTATTTAGATGAATCGCAAGGAAAGCAAGATAAAATTAAAGCAGACTTAGAGCAGAAGAAAAAAGAATTGGATGTTATTATTGAGGAAACAGAAAAAGAAGAAGCAGAATTACACAAATTATCGGAAGTAGCACGCGAAAAAATTGAACGACGTTTACTAGCCGGTTACGACCGTATTAGAAAAACTTATCGCAATGGTTTAGCCGTGGTAACTTTTGAGCGGGATTCGTGTGGCGGCTGCTTTGGTAAAATTCCTCCGCAACGACAATTGGAAATTAAACAACGTAAAAAAATTATTCTTTGCGAACACTGCGGACGTATTTTAGTAGATCCTACTTTTGGAGATATTAATAGTAAAGCATTGGAAGCATAATTAATTTGCGTAATTACAAATACAATTTTAAGCCAGTTTTGAGAGTTAAATTATAACTTCCAAAACTGGCTTTTTTTTTATCATTTAATTAGTAAAAACACCACTCATTTTAAACCACTATCTTCCATATCGTTTTACAAACAAAGCCAACTATTTTAAAATAGTAATAGCAATGTTATTTATGGTGCTAGGGGGTGTATCCGCAGGCAATACCTGTTTAGCACAAAATTATACAGCCCAGTTTAACACCAATTGCCAAGAAGCCTATACCCATATTTTAAGTTTGCAAGTGCAAAAAGGACAAGCCCTACTTGCCGAAGAAAAACAAAAAAATCCCGAAAATGTACTGCCCTATCTCCTAGAAAATTATGCCGATTTATTTACCATTTTTATCCAAGAACAAGCTGTCGACCTAGAACGATTAGAACCTAACAAGGAAAAACGACTTCGCAAAATAAAAAAACTCAATAAAAATTCGCCCTATTACCAATATGCACAAGCCGAAATTCATTTGCAGTGGGCAATAGCTCGCCTAAAATTTGAACAGTATTTTAAAGCCTTTACAGAAGTTCGTAAAGCCTACAAATTACTAGCAGATAACCAACGCAGGTTTCCCGATTTTTATCCCAACTTAAAATCCTTGGGCATTATACATGCGCTAGTAGGCACTATTCCCGACCAATTCCAATGGGGCATTAAACTGCTAGGACTGCAAGGCAATATTAAACAAGGCATGGAAGAAATAGAACAGTTTTTAGATGCAAGTGCCCAAAACGATTATTTGTTTTACGACGAAGCCATTTTAATTTATACCTTTTTTTTAATTTACCTAGAAAACAATCCCGATGCCGCCTGGCAAGTTGCCGAAAATTTACCCACCCAAAATAACCTCCTTAATACTTTTGTAGCAGCCGATATTGCTATGCGAACTTCTAAAAATAATACCGCCATAGAGCTATTAAAAAACCGCCCTAAAGGAAATGAGTTCCTAGATTTTTACTTGGCCGATTTTTTTCTAGGTGCAACCAAATTACAACGATTAGATAAAGATGCCGATGAAGCCTTACTGGTTTTTGTAAATAATTTTAAAGGGAAAAGTTACCTAAAAAGTGCTTATCAACAATTAGCCTGGCACCAACTATTACAAGGAAATACTGAGCAGTACCATTACTATATGCAACAATGCCTAGTTAATGGCAGCACTTTAATTGATGCCGACCGACAAGCTAATAAAACAGCCAAAAGTAAAACGGTTCCTAACATTACCTTACTAAAAGCCCGCCTCCTTTTTGATGGTGCTTACTTTAGTAAAGCAGATGAATTGCTGCAAAATTTTAAAACAATAGATTTTAAGACTCCCCTGCAAAAACTCGAATTTAATTATCGTTATGCTCGTATAAAGGAAGGGCTAGGGGAAATGGAATTAGCTATTTCCTACTACCAACAAACCATGGAGCAAGCTATTAATTTAGAAAATGCTTCTTACTTTGCACCAAAATCGTGTTTGCAATTGGGCAAAATTTACGAAGCCCAAAACAAGCCAACACAAGCACGCCAATTTTATAAACAGTGCTTGCAGTATAAAAATTACGAATACAAAAATAGTATGGACCAACAAGCTAAAGCTGGTTTGGGGCGATTGGCTGGTAAAAAGTAATTTAAGTTACTCATTTTAGCCCTCACCCTTAATCACCTTAATTATTTTAATACTATGCGCTGTTGTAATTTTTAAATGATAAATGCCATTAGCAAATGCACTAATATTAATAGGCAAAGTGGGATCGTGATTGGCTACAGAAAAAACTTTACTGCCCCAATTATTAAACATACTCACATTTATTTTATCTGGCGGTTCTATGTGCTTAAACCATAAAAGCCCACTAGTAGGATTGGGATAAACCACTACACTTTTTGGGGGAGGATAGCCTGCCTCTCTAGGGTCGGGAGGGATTTCCAGATCGTTTTCGATGATGGTGGCTAGAGCGTAAAATTTCCAGTTGGTGATTCGGCTATGCTCTAGGTCATTAGACCAGGTTAACACACCATAAGTTGTGTACTGCTGACCATTTTTGATAGCAGTAATCGAACTGCCACTTTCTCCTGGTATGCCATCTGTATGTGGAATTCTGATATTGTTTTCGTATAAGATGTGAGTATTTGCAGCACTTAAAAGGCTGCCGTATCCATAATACAAAGTATCGCCATTATACTCATTGCTGTCTATTGAAAGATAAGTAATACCAGGATAAGAAAACTTGTAGTAAATATTTTCTAAAAGTATACTATCAATAGTTTCAAATCCCATACTTATCCAGCCTGTTTGATCTCCTATAGGTTGGGCAAGCTCTAGTATGGCAAAATCTTCAGAGAGGATAGACCATCCTTGAAAGAAATATACTTTCTCTACATAGCTACAATCAAAGTTAGCACTCAATACTCCATTATTAAGTACAGGACATACATTAATTGAGTCCACTTGTATTGAATCTGTTCCCATTTCAATTACACAATGAGTAGCCGTTAGTACATGCCTTCTACTAATCATACTGCCTGAACAGTTTGCTGTTAAAGTATTATTTATATCCCTAAAAAGCTTAATGCTTGTTCTGATAGGATAACTGTTTAAATCAAAATCATCGGCGGCTCTTTTTTTGTAGGTGTATCGGCTGTTTTCGTATACATTGTTAGTAGGAGGGGTTTGTGCTAAGACTTGAATATTGTCGTTAAACTGTCCGATATTGAAGGGAGTGCGGTCGCTTAAAATGGTGGTATCATAAGGAGCAATAGGAATAGTATCGAGGGTGTTGTTGACCAAATCGTATACTAGTATGGGTTTTTGTTGGGCTAAAAGGAGGGTTGGGAGGTAGTTTAGTAGTAGTAGGAATAGTAGGTGTTTTAGTTTCATGGTTGGTGGATTTTTTTAGGGATGAAGGTTAAATATACAAAAAACACCCAAAAAAGATAATGCCTTTTTGGGTGTGTGGTATTTTGAGGATAATTTTCTAGGCAGCGAAATGCCCAAATCAAATTATTTTATAAGTTTAGTATTTAATGCCAATTTTTCCTCTAACTTCGTCGCATACTTTTATAGAAT
>JAHDBT010000352.1 GCA_020630215.1 Bacteroidota bacterium | reverse complement strand
TTAGTACTTCGTTCGTATGAACTATTTACCAAAACAATAAATAAAAAACGGTCGCAACTTTAGGGTTGCGACCGTTTTTTTTATACAAACTTGCCTTTAAAAGCGATGTTATTTAATTATCTAATCAAAGTTAAATTTCCTTTTAACTCTTTGGTTTCCCATGCGCCATCTTTAAAAATTTCTAGGCGGCTTACCCACACATAAACTGCTACAGGAGATATTTGTCCTTTGTAAGTTCCGTCCCAAGTTAAATTAGGATCGGTTGTGGCAAAAACTTCCTGTCCCCAACGGTCATATATTTTGATGCTGTAATTTTGCACATCGCATTGCGCACGCATTCCAAAATTATCGTTATGCCCATCAGCGTTTGGCGAAAAGCCTGTTACAAAAACAGGCCCGCATTCAGGTTCTACTGGCGGTATTGGCGGTATTGGTGGTTCTGGAGGAATAATTGCAAAAGCAACACCAATATTTAAGGAACTGGTAACCGTAATACTTACGTTTTGATTTCCAGCATTATCACTTATACCTGTCCATCCTTCAAAGGTAAATTCGTTGTTTGGATTGGCTACAATCTCAATAACATCATTGTGGGTTATTTCTAGCGTTGTTGTTCCTTCTACAAGCTCTCCATTTAAGGTAATAGTTCCTCCGTCTGACGAAGTAACCGTAATTGGGTAAGTTGCTAATTCAAAAATGGCAACAATGGTATCGTCTGCCCCTACTGTAAAACTTACATTACCATTGGTATCATCGGGTAATAAAGTAGTAGAATTGCTTTCCCAATGGCTAAATACATATCCTTCTGCGGCTATTGCTTCCAAAGTTACCTCGGTACCATTTTCAAACTCACTTACCCAAGGCGTTGTTACGGCTGTACCGTCTACATTTACAACTCCACCTTCGTCAGGATTTGCCATAATGGTAATTTCAGAAGGTTCGTTGGTAAAGTGTGCAATAATGGTTTCGTCGGCATTTACAGTAAAAGTTACATTACCATCTGTGGTGTTGGTAAAACTGCCATTGGTAAGTTCCCAAAAATCGAAGGCAAAGTCAGTAGCAGCAATTGCGCTTAGGTCTAACTCCTCTCCTTCTGTTACGGTAATGGTATACGGATAACTGTCTGGAATCGTACCATCTACCTCTACCTCTCCGCTTTCGGCAGGGTCTATTAAAATGGTAACTTCGTAGCTTGGAGTTTCAACAATCTCAGTAAAATGTGCGACTATTTCATCGGCTTCGTTTATCGTAAAACTTACATCCGCTTCACCAGGGCTAGGCGATAAAATATTATTATTGGCTGTCCAGTAAGCAAATTCGTAACCTGCTGCGGCTATTGCCGAGAGGTCAAATAAATCACCTTCGTCAAAAATATTCGAGAAAGGATAGCTCGCTGGAATGGTTCCATTAATACTTACATCTCCTCCTAGCGGTGGGTCTACATCAATAATTAGCTCCAAGCCATCTGGCACAAAGTAAACAACAACCGTATACCCTGAATCTATAATTTCTAATACAAGTGTTTCATCGGTATAAATTTCCACATTGCCATTATCGTCTGTTACTTCCCAGTAATCAAACACAAAACCTTCTGCTGGCTCTACGGTCATTGTAATATCAACATCTGTAAAGTAGGTTCCTGTAAAAGGGAAGCTTTCGGGGGTAATGGTATTTAGGTTAACCGTTCCGCCTTCGTTAGGAGATATGATGATGTCAATTATATAAGGGTCTTCTGCTTCAAAACAATCGCCATCCGTAATGCCATCCGTAATATTATTGCAACGGGTTAAAATGTAGTTTCTCAACTCGTCTACATTGGCTTGCCAACCGCTTATATTGCCACCCCAACGGGCCACTTGTCTAGGCATTTCGGGTTCAATAGTAGCAACCATTTCGTCTAGCAAATCAATCATATAATCGCAAGAAAGATGGGTGTTGTTTAAATCAGCATAACGATTTACATAGAGGTTATGAAAGGTTTCATTTTCTAGTAAAGAAACCAACATTTCGGTATGTCCTTCTGGATCACTCACACCATTGCTAGTTAAGTCGCAAGGATCGGCAGTTGGTGATTCATTAGGAATACCTGTGTAATTGATATAATGCCCAAAAGTAGCATCCATATCCCATAAGGTATAACGCCATTTTACGCCTTCATCTTTACGACCTCTCCACCAACCAGTATTGTAGTTTAGCCAGTCCACACAAACGGTATGGGTGTTTATAATCATGTAATCGACTAAGCTCAATACATCTAATTCACTGGTTACATACTCGTAGTTGGACTCATCGGTCATGTCATTATTTATAATATAGTTGTTTAAGTTATTCCAAGAGGCTAGCGCAGGAGGGCCGCCGTATTCTACCCAAGTAGCTCCCCAAGTTTTAATATAGTCAATCCATTCGCTTCCTTGATCGTAGTAATATTTGGTAAAATCATTATCGTCTACTTTTTCTCTCATTTCGTATACGCCCCAATATTCTCCATTGGTATATAGTATACAAAACTGATTGCTGCGGCAATCTAAGTTCATATTGGCCTTTTGGGTGAGGTGATGAATATAAGCATCACGTACATGTGCGCCATCTTCAAAAGGATAGTTATCGTTAGCAGCACCTTTAAGGATGAGTCGTTGAAAATTTCCTCTATCAGATGTTTCAAAAATTTCATGGTCTACTGCATCATCAATACCAAATTCATCTCGACTAATATAGTCAATCCCTCTTTGGTCGTAGGCCCAAGAATCGTTACCGTGTTTATTGTATTCTCCTAGTCCTTCATCTAAAATCGCCCCATTTTCATCAAACAATTCAAAAGAGCCAATGGGTTCAGCATCAAATGCGCCGCCACCCCATCCGCCGCCGCCGCCAATGTCGTTCAGCAGGTCGTCTACCTCATCACCTGCAATAGATACAATAGGTAAAGTATGCTGGTCGGCACCAATAAAATAGGTATTAGTTTCTATATGGCTTGCTAAAAATTCGGTATCAAGACTGTAGGCAACGGCTCTAATCACCATTGTTTCATCTACTAAAACAGCTCCAGTATAAGGTGTTGAACTTTGATTTGGCACATCTCCATTAGTTGTGTAATAGATGTTTGCGGTTGGGTCTTCGCTAGTAAGCACTACACTAATTGCAGCCGGATAATAACCTGCATCATAGTCAAAATCGGGGTCGGGAGTATAGCCTTTGGTTACATTATTATTAGCTGCTCCAGGGCTAGGATTTTCTAGTACCCCCCAATCAGCATTTCCATCGCCTCTTCGTCCTGTTGATTCATTCTTTTTATTCGCATTTTCTAATTCATTGCTATCAATAATAGTACCGTCGGGAGCTGCAAAAACAATATCTTCGCCTCCTTTGGTTTGCGTAATTTTAAAACTAGTGTGGTAATTGCCTCCACCAGTCTCATCTCGTTTAGAACACCAAAAAACAAGGTAGTCCTCTCCTCCAATCATCGTCCCCGCAGGAATTTCCCACTTAGTAGGATTGCCTATTTTATCGCTTAAAAAATAGCCGCCAATATCTACAGGCGATGTACTTGTATTATATAATTCGATCCAATCTTCATAATCGCCGTAATTATCTTGGTTTTCGCTGTAATTAGCTCCCGAAAACTCATTAATAACTACTTGTGCCTCTGCCAGGCTTTCGCCCAAAAAAACACAAAGTAATAATACGAACATTAATCTTTTTAATAGTGCCATAAGAGATGCTAGTTTGTTAGGACTACATTGAATAGATAAGTGTTAATTAGTATGAGGTAAATAATTTGTTTAAGAATGCATAAACAATAACTTATAATCCAAATGTATAAGTCTTCAATAATGAATAAAAAAAAGCCCTATTAAGAGCTGTTTTACAAAAATCAGAAAATAGTTAGCAAAAAAAAAATACGCTTATTTGCCTTTGCCGACAGCACACAGCCCCCTTATTGAACACAATCATTTGATTATCAAAAGATTAATTCTTAAAAAGGCATTGAATTGCCGAAAAAATAACAATCTGCAAAAAAAAAAAACTTGCAAAAAACAGCTATTTAGTCTTATCCTTTTACCTTTTTTAGCAGATTGATATTATTTAGAGAAAAAATGGCTTACATTTGGGTATCTTGTCATAAAATTATTTAGTCTACTGCCAAGTACTTTTAACATCCATGAAACATGCTGATAACTCCTTATCATAATTTCTCTTGCTGTTTCATAGCCTTCTTTTCAATTTCACTTAGTAACGCATAAAAAATGTACAAAAAACAAAATAAACACCTCCTGTTTCACGACCTTGGAAATATTGACTATAAAAAGTGCTGGGACTTTCAGGCGAATTTATTTAATGAAACCGTTGCGCTAAAAAAAGCCAATAGAAAAGTCCCCGAAATACAGGCTATTCCTACACAAAATCACCTTATCTTTTGTAATCATCCGCCTGTTTATACGCTAGGAAAAAGTGGGTCGATGGATAATGTTTTGTTAAACGAACAAGAATTGGCTGCCAAAAAAATTCAGTTTTATAAAATTAACCGAGGAGGCGATATTACCTATCATGGCCCAGGGCAAATAATTGGCTACCCTATTTTAGATTTAGATAATTTTTTTACCGACCTACACCGATTTATGCGCCTACTAGAAGAAACCGTTATGCTTACCCTAGCAGAATATGGCATTACAGGCAGCCGCATAAAAGGTTCAACAGGTGTTTGGTTAGATGCCGATAACCCTGCAAAAGCACGCAAAATTTGCGCTTATGGCGTTCGCTGTAGCCGATGGGTAACCATGCATGGATGGGCTTTTAATGTAAATACCGATATGCACTATTTTAATTACATTGTTCCTTGTGGCATTACCGATAAAAGCGTTACTTCTTTACATATAGAATTAGGTGTTGAACAAGTAGATGTAGCAGCCGTAAAAACCAAACTAAAACATCATTTTGCTACTTTGCTGGAAGCAAAATATATTATTCAACAATCATAAACCCAATGCAATGATGTACCGTTGTTTACTGTTTTTTTTATTTTTTACCTGCTTAAAAGCAAACTCCTTAACCGCACAAAATGCCACCACAAAAGTTAAACATGTAGTACTAATTGGCATCGATGGAATGGGAACCTACGGTGTGCAAAAAGCCCACACACCTGTTATGGATAACTTAATGAAAACAGGCACTTATACCCTAGCAGCACAAGCAGTAATGCCTACTAAAAGCAGTCCCAACTGGGCATCTATGATAATGGGCGTTTCTCCCGAAAAACATGGCGTATTATCTAATGGGTGGAAACGAAAAGATATTGTAGATAAAAGTTATTGCGGTGGTGAAAAAGGCAACACCTACCCTACTATTTTTAAAGTAATTCGACAAGCAATGCCCAAAGCTACTATTGCCAGTTTTTACGATTGGGCAGATTTTGGTAGGCTGCAAGAGGATGGCATCAACAACGAAAAGGTATCGAGTAAAAACAAACGCAAAACCTTAAAGTTAGGGAGTCAATATTTACAAAAAGAACAACCTACTTTCACCTTCCTTCACTTCGATCATGTAGACCATAGCGGACATGCTTTTGGTTATAAATCTAAAAGGTATTATTGCGCTATTGAAAAAGCAGATGCGATAGTTGATAAACTGGTTAAAAGTATTGAAGCCGCTGGGATGATGGACGAAACGGTTATTATTGTAACTGCTGATCATGGTGGCATAGGACACAATCATGGAGGCAACACACCAGAGGAATTGAATATTCCCCTTATTATTTACGGAACAGGAATTAAAGCCAACAAGGAGTTAAGCCAAGTCATCAACATTTTCGATATTGCACCTACCATCGCTCATTTGCTAGGTATTACCCCGCCCGATTGTTGGGAAGGGAAAAATATTTTAAAATAATTACCCAATTTGCCCCCCCCTTTTTTGGCATGATTCTTTCCTACTTCTGGCTCAAAAAAAGCCTTTTTCTTAGGCAAGTTTTCCAAAAATCACATGAAAGTAAATTCACAAATTAGAATAGCTGTAGCAAATGCAAGTTTTGAGGTTTTAAGCATCATTTAGCTGTAATTAATTCGCTTTTTTTTTTGTTTTCTTGAGTATTTTTGCTTAAATTTATTTCATCAAACAAAGAAACGTTCATTATCTAACTAAAACATACCGCTTATGAAGATGTCATTCAATGAATTGCGACAATTAAAAGACAGTTTACCTGATGGTAGTATTCACCAAATAGCTGCTAAGTTAGGGGTTACAGACGAAACCGTTCGTAATTATTTTGGTGGTGCGAACTACTCCAAAGGGGATGCTGTTGGTATTCATTTTGAGCCAGGTCCTAATGGCGGTTTCGTTCAGTTTGAAGATACCCGTATTTTAGAAATGGCTCAAGAAATGGTTGCTTCGCTACCAGAATCTGTTTAGCATTAATTTAGTAATTATCCTTCACCTATTAACATTATTTACAAAAAAATCAGGCAATATAATTTTATACTGCCTGATTTTTTTTTGCACTATTACTATGATTTATGCACTCGTGCTCACCTCATACTTTCCTCTCCTAGCCCAATAAATAATTACAATTCCCATCGCTACAAAAGGCAAACTCAACAACTGCGTAGTAAAAGCATCTTCTTTAAAAAATTCGAGGAGTATTCTGCCACCAAAACCAAATACAAAAAACAAACCTGTTAACATGCCCGTGTTTAATTTTTTCTTGCTTAAAAAATACAAGCCTACAAAAACCAAAAAAGCCCATATACACTCGTACAGTTGCGAAGGATGACGAGCAAACTCTTCTCCTCTTCGTACAAACTCAAAACCCCAAGGTACACTCGTTGTTTTTCCTACAATTTCCGAATTCATTAAATTACCAAATCGTATTAATGCCCCACACAAAGGCGCACCTACCGAAAGGACATCCAAAATTTTCATGTAGGGATATTTGTAGTTTCGGCAATAAAAATAAATAGCCGCTACAATACCTATTGCCCCACCATGACTTGCCAAACCCCCTTTCCATATCTGCAAAATTTCGGTTGGATAGCGCATAAAGTAATCCAATTCGTAAAACAATACCTGCCCTAGTCTTGCACCAATTAAACCACCAAAAAATACATATTCTACCAGCTTGGCAACGTATCCCGTAGCTAAGTTTTTTTGTTTAAATAGGTATAAGGTCGTCTGAAAACCTAGGAAAACAGCCAAGCCCCACATTAGTCCATACCAGCGCAAGGAAAATTTACCCACAGAAAAAACAACAGGATCGGGGTTCCAAGTAATTTGTAAGAGCAATACATTTAGGAGTAAACTTATTAGCATACAATTTGTTTTTAGTTTTTGAGTGTTTCGTTTTTTGTTGCCACCAAAGTACTTGCTACAAAAAAATTGTAAAAGTAACAGAATGGGGTTATCTTTGCAACACTCCTTTTAATAGTATATACTTTAAAGTGGAGTTTGCGTTATTGCATCATACAAAAATTAGCGGACTATGATTCCAACTATCATTTTAAGTATTATTTTAATGACCTTAATTGTTGCGGGCATCGGCATACGTATGCTATTGGTAAAAGATGGAGAATTTAGAGGTACTTGCGCCCAAAACAACCCCATGTTAACCAAGGAAATTGGTAATTGCAGTGTGTGTGGTAAAGGACCAGATGAGGTTTGTAAAAAGGAAGA
>JAHDBT010000351.1 GCA_020630215.1 Bacteroidota bacterium | reverse complement strand
CTAAGTAATACTCCTAAAAAACGTATTTCTCAACAACATTTCTAGTACCAACATAAGGGCGGCTAAAAAGGCAAAAATATAAAATTGCTCTGTATAGCGGCTAATGGTTGTTTGGTCGATTTTAGTTTTTTCTAGCACATCAATTTTATCGTAAATACTGCGGAGGCTGTTATTGTTGGTAGCTCTAAAATATTCGCCATTGGTCATATCGGCAATTTGTTCGAGTAGTTTTTCGTCGATTTGCACCTCTACATTTTGATAAACCGTTTTACCAAAAATATTTCGTTGCGGATAAGGTGCGGTGCCATGTGTACCTACACCAATAGTGTATACCTTTACCTTGTATTCTTTAGCAGCTTCGGCGGCGGTAATTGGGTCTATAAAACCTTTGTTATTTACACCATCGGTTAATAAAATAACCACTTTACTTTTGGCTTTACTTTCCTTTAAACGGTTAACTGCCGTAGCCAAGCCCATTCCAATAGCCGTACCATCATCTATTACGCCACTTTTAATTTCGCTTAGTAAGGTTTCTAGTACATTTTTATCGGTGGTAACGGGGCATTGCGTAAAACTTTCGCCAGCAAATACCACAATACCAATGCGGTCGTGCGGTCGTGCTTCGATAAACTCGGCAGCTACATTTTTAGAAGCCCCTAGTCGGTCGGGTTCAAAATCGCGGGCCAGCATACTGCCCGAAACATCCATTACCAATACAATATCAATTCCTTCGGCGGTAATTTTTTGTTCGTCAAAATTATTACGAGGACGCGCCAAAGCAATCGTCAACAAAATCATGGCGGCAATTTTTAATAAAAACAAGTAGGGTCGTAGGAAAGATTTTAACGACCTTGTGTTTTGCACCGCCTCTAATGTTGACATTTTTAGTTCGGGATACTGATGGCGGTATTTTAGCCATTTCCAAAGCAAAAGCAATGGAATAAGGGCTAGAAGAAATAAAAACCACCAATGAGAAAATTCAAAATTGTTCAACATATTATGCCTTGAGTTTTAACAAGCCCCAAAGTTAACAAGTTTTGATATATTGACTACATGTAAACCTAAAAAAAAACTAATCAGGAGTAGATTAAAAATAAATAGGCAATGAATACGCCCTTTAGCCGTTAAATTAAAGATACAATTGAGCATCACTAATGTAAGTTGGGGTAAGCAACATAAAGTATTTGCCCTTTTTAAATCCGATTGAATTTTAGGTAACATACTTTTTTTTTCTTATCTTTGCCCTCTGATTTATGAAATCTAGCAAAATGCAGATTTTAAAATTATCCTTGCCTCAACCATACACTAATATGCTGTTTTAAACCATGCTTCTAACTGATTAGGCAGCAATTTGGGTATTGTGCAATTACAAATGCCTAAAATAGGCTTTTTTTTATAAAAAAGTTTCCTAATCTATTTACAAAACCGTTTTAGAACGTCTATTAAAAAAATTCCTAATTCTATATGGACAGGTTTCCCACATGCTAAATTCATTTTCACATCTACTAAAAAAATAGACGTAAAATGAGCTGTATTAACACGTCCACTCTAAATTGTTTGCTGTATGAACGACAAAACGAAAGTCCTGATTGTAACCCAAGAAATGGATCCCTACCTCGCATTATCAAGTATTGCACCCATCGCTCGTAAATTACCCCAATTTTTGCAAGAAAGTAAAATGGAAATTCGGGTATTAATGCCTCGCTTCGGCACGATTAACGAACGACGACATAGACTGCATGAGGTAGTTCGCTTGTCGGGTATTAATATCATCATTGATGAAGATGACTTTCCACTAATTATTAAAGTAGCCTCCTTGCCTAAAGCTAGAATGCAAGTATACTTTTTAGATAATGAAGATTTCTTTAAGCGCAAGTTTATTTATCGTGATGAAAATGAGAAATTTTATGCCGATAATACCGAGCGTATGATTTTCTTCTGTAAAGGAGTGATTGAAACGGTGAAAAAATTTGGTTGGGCACCAGACATTATCCATTGTCATGGATGGATGACCAGCTTAATGCCACTGTTTATTAAAACCGCTTACGAAACCGATCCTTTGTTTACCGAGTCTAAAATTGTTTACTCTTTGTACAACAATACTTTCGAGGAATCGCTAGGGGAAGTTTTTAACAAAAAAGCATTAATTAAAAAGGTAAAACCCGAAAGCCTTGCTGTTTATAGCGACAACAACCTTGGTTTGCAAAAAGGGGCTATCCATTACGCAGATGCCATTATTAAAGCCGACGAAGACCTGAACGAGGAACTCATAGCGTTATTAACCGAAAACCCAGATAAGCCAGTACTCGACTATATTGACGTAGAAGCACAAGAAGATGAAAAAGGACATCTTAAAGCTTATAAATCGTTCTACGAGTCGTTGTTAGAGCCAGTAAGCTAAATTATAGCAAATACAAACTTACAACTTTACGGCTATCCCATTTAAAATATAAAACTTCCGTTGTTTATTAATTTCATTTAATATGCTTCGGAAGTTTTTTTTATACCTTTGCCGCAAGCATCTTTTTTAACGCAAGCTGCGTTTGTTAAATTGGTGAAAGTGACAAAATAAAATGGGTCATTATTACTTATTCTTTTGCCCAATCCTGCGTTACAAATGCTCGCAATAGCTCGCTATTGCTGCGCTTTGTGCCTCGACTTGAACAAAACAATCGCGTATAATGCCCCTTTTTATTTATCCCTTTTCACTTAGAAAAAAATCTTACCACCAAACTAAAAGAACGACCTCCTTTTATGAAATACAATCTAATTCCATTACTAGCCGCATTGATACTTATCACAAGCCTTTTTTCTTGCAACGCTCCTACTAGTATAGGAGCCGATTTGGTAGAAGAAGACGAGTTTTTAAATAGCGAAATCATTGATACCCTGAGCTTAGAAGTGAATCTCATTTATAGTGATAGTGTAAAAACAACACCGCTATACGATGCCAGTAACAACACCGCCCGCCCCTACTTAGTAGGCACCCTTAATGACGAAATATTTGGGCGCTCAAAAGCTAACCTATACACACAAGTACGCCTACCTAGCAATGATGTAGATTTAGGAAGCAATCTTGTGCTCGACTCCGTTGTATTAACCTTAAAATATTTAAGCCCACCATTATATGGCGACAGCTTATCTACTACCAGCCTAAGTATATATGAAGTAACCGAAACAATGGTTACCGAAGTAATGGTTACCGAAACTACAACTGCCGAACAGGACTACTACAGCAATCAAACATTTAGCTACGACCCCGAACCGCTAGGAGAATTAAATGATTTTGTACATACTCCATCAGATAGCGTAACTATAAATCGTTTGTTTGTGGATAGTGAAGGGCAAGATTCGCTAGGAACAACTAAAATAGAACCTCATTTACGAATTAAATTAAATAATAACTTAGGAAACCGTTTTTTAACACAATCTGGTACGAGCACTTTTGCCGACAAAGATGCCTTTTTACTGTATTTTAAAGGCTTGTATATAACCGCCGATGATAATAGCAACGTTATGGCTTATTTTGATTTATTATCATCTCGTTCTCGTTTGGTGCTGTATTACAGCAGTAACGACGGTGACGGACTGTCCTTTTCTTTTCCGATTAACTCTTTATCTGCTACTGCAAATCATTACGAGCACTATTACGATAACACCGATTTACCCAACATTATTAGCCAACCTAGCCCTAATAGCCAAGATGTTATTTACTTGCAATCTATGGCAGGTACTGGTTTAGAGTTTGAAATTCCGCATTTACAAAGTATTCCTAGTATTGTGGTAAACAAAGCGCAATTAGAACTCTACAGTTTACCCAATACCAGCAATACTTACAGTGCTCCTGGTGCTTTGTTTTTTACTTCTAAAGATGATACAACAGAGGAAACATTTGGCGTAAATGGTAGCGAACGAGAAGTGATTACAACCGATGCAGGAGAAGAAATTTATAAGTACACCCTTACTTTTAACTTTTATAGCCAACAAAAATACGATGGTGAATTTACCAACCGCCTAGAACAAATATTCATCAATCGCCAATCTACTATTGCCGACCGAGTTATTATTGGCGGCCCAGAACATCCAGAATATCCAATGAAGTTTAAATTAATTTATACGGAGTTGTAAAAGAATGATTGCCCAATTGTTGCTGTAGCGACAAGTAGAAGGTACTTTTGTATAAAGTATAAAGACGGCTTGCTAAACGAGTTTTGTATTTAATAGCTAACAAATAAAGAGCTATTCACCAGCTTTTAAGTCCACCATTTTAATAGCCGCTATCGCTATTTCTACCCCTTTATTACCATGCTTGCCTCCTGCCCGTGCTAGGGCTTGTTCGTGTGTACGAGGCGTAAGCAGGCCAAATACAAATGGTACAGTATGCTTTAAGTTTAATTGCATAATTCCTTGTGCTACCGACTGATTAATATAGTCATCGTGTTTGGTTTCGCCAGTAATTACGCAGCCAATACAAATAACAGCATCGGCTTTTGTTTGGTCGTAGGCTATTTGCCCTCCTAGGGGCAACTCGTAAGCACCAGGCACATGCGAACGGTAAATATTATCGGCTGCGGCACCGTGTTTTATAAGCGTTTCGCAGCATCCTTTTAGTAAGGCATAAGTAATATCGGTATTGTAATCGGATACCACAATTGCGAAGCGCATATTTGCTGCGGAAGGCACGCTTGCAGGATCGTATTGAGAAAGGTTGTTTAGTGCGCTGGCCATGTTAGGAAGCTTGTTTTATGGTTAAAAATAAATAGTTTTATTGTTTCAATACTCTATAGCACAGTGAAAAAATAAATTTATATTTTCCACTTCGACATTTCCCAATATCCTGCGTTGCAAATACTCGTAATAGCGCTGCTATTTCCACAAGCGGCTCATTTAGCTTAAATATCGCCTTTCTCCGCAAGCGGTTCATTCCGTTTAAATGCATCAAAATGCATTTATTTTGCTGTGCAAAAATCACTCATTCATATTTTGCTGCGCAAAAATCGCACATTCGTGTTTTGCGCCTTGTCTATTAGAAAATCTCTTTGCGGAAATTTGTAACTTTATTTTCTCACTATGCCTATTGAGTTTTAAAAATCCTACAAAATAAAAAAAGTTAGGAATTGAATATGAACGAATCAATATCAACTCCTAACTTTTTATTTGTATTTAATGTTACGTATTTCGGCATATTTATTTAAGCCGTAGTCGTAATTAGCACTTTAATATGTTGCAAAAAAGCACCTCTATCAAGTACCTACTACTAAATTATTTACCTGCCAATGCTGCTGCACGCTTTAAAAGCTTGTCGATAGATTTATTAGCAACTTCTATACTTTCAGGAAATTTCTTTTTAATTTGCTCATAAAGGCTTTTTGCAGCGTTGTAATCGCCTTCAAGCTCAAGTGCGCCTGCTGCTTTTTTCATAAACAGTACGCCTGTAAATTCGTTATCACTATTATTAGCTGCTTTTTTATAGAAGCTAATAGCTTTCGCCATATCACCTAATTCGGCATGAGCATCGCCTGTAGCACCAAGTGCCATTGAGCTAACCATTTCATCGTTACCACCAAATTTCGATAAATAATCAATCGCACTTTGGTAATCACTTTGTTGTAAATAACAAACACCAGCATAGTAATGTGCTAAATCCACGGCTTTGGTCATACCTGAGTAATCGCTAATAATATCTAAAAAACCCGAATTATTGCCATCGCCATTTAGTGCTTTTTCAAAATCATCTGCCATAAAGTACTGCTCTGCTTCATGCATATCCGTACGAGCACTTGCTTCTTGTCCTGGCAAATAAATATTTCTAAAACCAAAAATTAGGGCGGCAGCTAATAGTAAGAATCCTAATATGCCAATAACCTTTCCTTTGTTATTATTTACATATCGCTCAACTTTTCCGTATTGCTGTTCAAGATTAATATCTTCTTCTAAAAAAGAAGTAATATCTCGCTGTTTTTCTCTTGTTTTTGCTTTTGCCATTTTTGTTAAATTTGCGTTGTATTTGTATTGTTTTATATTTTATTTTTGAAAGAACAATATTGATTATCAATCAACTGTTTATTCTTTTATAAACGGATAATCTGCTTGAATATAAACATCGTTGTACATTTCGGCATCATCAGGAAACGGAGACTCCTCCGCAAATTTAATGCTTGCTTGTACCGTAGCTTTTACTTTTTTATCCATTTCTTTTAAGCTATCTTCGGTAGCGTATTTTTTATCTAAAATCACCTTTTTCACATATTTAATAGGGTCATCATCTTTGTACTTAGCCACTTCTTCTTTGGTACGGTACTTAGCTGGGTCCGACATAGAGTGCCCTTTATAGCGATAAGTACGAATTTCTAAGAAGGTAGGTCCATCGCCTTTTCTTGCTCTATCGGCGGCTTCTTTTATAGCTTCATGTACGGCCTCGCAACTCATTCCATCTACTGCTTTGCTAGGCATATCGTAGGCCAAGCCAATTTTGTAAATATCGGTTACATTAGAAGATCTTTCAACAGAAGTTCCCATTGCGTAGTAATTGTTTTCGCAAATAAAAACAACGGGTAGTTTCCATAGCATTGCTAGGTTAAATGTTTCGTGTACGGCCCCTTGTCGAGCTGCGCCATCACCAAACATACATACACAAACCTTGCCTGTTTTGTTATATTGCTCGGCAAAGGCTATGCCAGCTCCTAAAGGCACTTGTGCGCCCACAATGCCATGCCCTCCATAAAAGCTATGTTCCTTAGAAAAAAAGTGCATTGAGCCACCTTTACCGCCTGCACATCCTGTTGCTTTACCAAACAGTTCGGCCATGCAAGCATCGGCAGAAATACCTTTTGCCAATGCCAATCCATGATCTCGATAAGCGGTAATAACGGGGTCGTCGGCATTTGTTGCCGTCATAATACCTGCGGCCACAGCTTCTTGCCCTATGTATAGGTGACAGAAACCCCGAATTTTCTGTTGGCCATATAATTGACCTGCTTTTTCTTCAAACCTACGCAGCATTAGCATTAGCTCATACCAATACATGTAAGTGTCTTTACCAAAAACAGGTTTAGTAGTCGATTTACGACGCGATTTTGTTGTTGCTTTCTTTGCCATAATTATACCTATGAAAAATTGACCACAAAAATAAGGAATTTTTATTTGAACTTTGCATTTTAGGGATGGTAAAAAAATAAATTTACAAATTTCCGCAAAGAAATTTTCTAATAGACAAGGCGCAAAATACGAACGTGCGATTTTTACGCTAGTAAAATAAATGCACCTTAGTGCATTTAAGCTAAGTGAGCCGCTTGCGGATATGAACGATTTTTGCGTAGCAAAATAAATGCATATTGATGCATTTAAGTGTAGCGAACCGCTTGCGGATAAATAGCAGCGCTATTACGAGTATTTGTAACGTAGGATATTGGGAAATATCGAAGTGGAAAATGTAAATTTATTTTTGCACCATTCCTTAGCAATGGTAAGTGTTAGAAAAAATAAAATAGCTTGTTATTCTTAGCTTTAGTGGGGTACAATTAAGGGCTTAATAAACAAAAAAGCAGAATTCTCTGGTTAGAAAATTCCGCTTTATTTAAAGGTACACCCTCTTTATTTTTCCACTTTCACTTAGTCAATAGTCTGTTGAATTTTATAAAAAATACTTATTGACACTCAATTAGTTAGT
>JAHDBT010000350.1 GCA_020630215.1 Bacteroidota bacterium | reverse complement strand
TCTTCCAAATCTCGTTCAATAGGAGTGAGTTCGGTTAGCACCCAATTGTTTTGCACACATAGGCGGAAGAGGTCTCGGCGGCTGTGCATTCCTTTATGGCTTTCTACTATAAATACAGTATCTTCATCGCCTGTATCTACCGATGCTACGGTTGCTAGTTCGGTTAGGTGATTGTAAACCATTTGTTTGTCGGCATCCTCAATACGTACTCGACTTACTTCGCTTCCGCTTGCTTGCTGTCGGAGTTCTTGTGGTGCGCCATCGGCTACAATTTGTCCGTCGTTAATAATAATTACCCTATCACAAGTCGCCTCTACTTCGGGAAGAATATGGGTACTAAAAATAACCGTTTTTTCTTTTCCTAGTTCTTTAATCAGTTCCCGTATTTCTACAATTTGGTTGGGGTCCAATCCAGTAGTAGGCTCATCAAGGATGAGTACTTCAGGATCGTGAATCATGGCTTGTGCTAGGCCAACCCTTTGGCGAAACCCTTTCGAGAGTTCCCCAATTTTTTTGTGTTTTTCTTTGTCTAGCCCACACATTCGCACCATTTCTTTAATGCGATTTGAGATATTGCTTTTCGCCACTCCTTGAATAGCAGCAGCAAAGCTCAGGTATTCCATTACGGGCATATCTAGGTAAAGCGGATTGTGTTCGGGTAGGTAGCCAATACATTTTTTGATGGCATCTTGGTCGTTGAGAATAGAGTAATTACCAACTTTTATATCGCCATCAGAAGGAGCCATATAACAGGTAATCATTTTCATGGTAGTAGTTTTACCTGCGCCATTAGGACCTAAAAAACCCAAAATTTCGCCACTTTTTACCTCAAACGAAATCCCATCAACGGCTCTTTGTGGGCCATATTTTTTTACTAAGTTTTCAATACGAATATTCATAAATGTTGGATAGTTGGTTTGTGGTTAAGCATACGATTTAGTCGTCATGCTGATGTCATGAATCTGAAAATAAACGCAAAAATAAAAAATGAAACTTAACTAATCAAATGTAAGGTACAGAATAAAAAAAAGAATTAAGAAAATTTAACAAAATGCATTGAACAGAAGTACAGCGTTTTCTGATTTTTAATAGGCAATTTTTTTTAATTTTTAGCGGTAATAGATTAAAAAGTTGCCTAAAAACTTTCTAATAAAGCAGTTTCTAAGGTAAGCCCAGGACCAAATCCTGCAGCAAAAATAGTTTCTTTTTTAGGAAACTCAATATGCTGCTGCCACAACTCAAACAACACAAATAAAATAGTAGGGGAAGACATATTACCATAGTTGTTTAACACTTTATAAGACGCAGCCAAAGCATTGGATTCGAGCTGGAGTGCTGCCATAATAACCTCCAAAATTTTTCGCCCACCAGGATGTATTGCCCAATGATTAATTTCCTCTTTTTCCTGTTGCCCATTAGCCAATGCTTGTTGTAAAAGTGGGCGTATATCCTTAGCAATAATTCTAGGAATATAGGCACTCAAGCGCATTAAAAAACCCGTGCTGCTAATATCCCAACTCATATCTTTTGCCCCATCAAAAGCAACAGTCGCATAAAAGCTTTTCATTTTTAAACCCCTCATTTTATGTTGTTTGGCAAAGTCATCGGCACAAACAATAAAAGCCGCAGCACCATCGGCAAAAAGCATGGTGGCGGTAATATTATCCATATCTGTTTCATTCTGAAAATGTAGGGTGCAAAGCTCTACACACACCACTAATACCTTCGCAGTAGGATGTGCTTTGCAAATATCGTTGGCTTGTTTTAGTGCATGAAAAGCAGCATAACACCCCATAAAATTAATAGACGTGCGGTAAATATCGGGGCGTAATTCAAGCTGTTGCATCAGTTCAATATCTAATCCTGGGGCAGACATACCCGTGCAACTTACCGTAATTAAATGGCTAATATCTTTTTGTTGAATGGCAGGTAACCAACACTTATTAATGGCATTAGCTGCCAAAGGAAGAGCTGTTTGACGGTAAATTTTGAGCCGTTCTTGCACCGTTGGAATCGTTGTTGAATCGTTAAATAAGGTCGTTTGCTGTAAATCGGTACTAAAATCAGGTACGGCAGAATGGCGGTAGGAGATGCCACTTTTTTGATAAAAAGCACTTAACTTTTCCCCTTTTTCTCCTTGCTCAAATTGATATTGCTGTAGCATAAATTGCAATATATCTGATTGTTGATGTTGAAAACTAGGTACAGCGGTTGCTAAACTTACAAGTGCGCTCATAGTGATTAGATTTAATTAATTTTTGAGAAGAGCTGAATAGGACTGCAAGATAGGTGTTTGTTATTAGGGAAATGGTAATTTAGGAAACAATTCTTTTCCCTTTTGCGATTAATTTTTATTTGAAAAAATAGGCTGGTATAACAATACATACAATGGATTGGAAGCAGCGTAACAGGTATAAGCTTGACTAATTTTAATGATAAAAAATGCTGTTAAACCTACTGTTTTAAAAGAGAGCACCTGTTTTTTGTAAAAAAAATGACATTACAGCTTAAACAGGACATAAGAAGCATATTTATTATGTATGTGAAATATGTTAACAAATGGTTCAACTTTAATTATCATTTTTGATTACCTATTCTTTTAAAAAGAGGAGAATTTTTAAAAAAAATGCACATAGAAATATAGCTTATGCTTTAGTATTTAATTTTTGACTGTCATTGATAATCAATTGTCTATAAATGTTTTTTTTTCATTTGATTTATATTTTTATATTTTGTTCCTTTTCAGATAAATAAGGAATTGAAACAGTTAGGAGTTGATATTTTTTTTTAGTTAAAAACCATTCTGTACGATAAAAGTAAACTTATTTTACATCTGCAAGCCTAGGATTTAAAAGAGGAAGTTTCAACAATAGAAATATGATTTAGGTTAAAATAAATTTGTAATGTGTTTATTATCATTGTTTAATGAGATGTTGATTAGGTGGTAAAAACACTAGATTAGCTAAATTTACTAAACAAACACCTAAAAATGTACCCACTTTTATCTAGCTATATGCTGTAACTTTGTATTAATGCGGTTGTCGTAAGTCGTGTTATAAGGTTACTAAACATAAAAAAAGGCATTGTTGTGCTGCAACACATCAATGCCTGGGTTAGTAGCTTATTTTAAAGTTGACACTTTATTTTTAAACCACTAAATACAAAAGTATGAAAAAAAAGAACGCAAACATAAAAACAATACCCTCAATTGGTACTGTTTTTCGTTCTCGCCTCCATTATTATGATTGGGGCAAAATTAATGCCATACCACTAAAACTATTACTATTAGCCCTAGTAGCAATGTTTAGTGTGCAGAGCATTTCGGCACAATGTCCCGGCAACTACGTTGGACATGTAGCCATACCTCTTACTACAGATATATGCCCAGGAGGACCAATTGATGTAGATTTTGTTATTGGCCCAGGCGACCCTGGAATATTTAATATTACCTTAACAGGAAATGATGGCATTATAGCCAATGGATTCGGAAATAATTCTGGACAACCTACTACGGTCACACTTTTTCCTAACCCAAATCTAGGATGTGTGCCATTAGATTATCAAGTTACTTATGAAATTACTTGTGGAGATGGAACTCCTGTTGATGGTGGCGGTTTCGGTGTATTACTTTACCCCGAACCCTATCAAGGTGCAGTAGTAGTTAGCCCTCCAACTTGTGGCGGCGAAGCTGGCTTTGTAGAAATCCTATCTGCCGACGGTACCGTTTGTGATAGCGGCCCTGCTGGAATAGCAGGTGTTGAAGGATGCCCAGACCATACCGATGCCATGATAGATTATGCTTTTGGACCTTACGATTTTGCACCTTGTGATTCGTATGGACCTTATGCAGAGGTAGGCGACCCTATTGATTGTGAAAACTGTGTTTGTCCAGATCAGCAATTAATAATATTATTGCCAGAAGACGTTTGTGGTGGCGTAGGAATGCCTACGTTATTACCCACCGTTGATGCTGTAGTAAGCGACCCAGCGAATGCAACTTTAACATGGGAACCAGACCCTACTATTCCAGTAGAAGCACTAGGTTGTGACCCCGTAACGGTAGAATATACAGGCACCATTACTTGTACATTAGACCCCTTACCTGAACCCACACCTGTATACGTTCCTATAACGTATACATTAACCGTTTATCCAGTATTAGCATTAGAAACAGTTGACCCTGTTTGTGACGGCGAAGCTCCAATGGCACAAGTTGTTGATGCTGGCGGAGTTGTTTGTGGCGATCCTGTTATAGGTACGGCTGGCGTAACTGGCTGTCCAGGTACCCCTGCTGTTTTAACTTACGATTTTGCATTTTTTGCAGGCACAGCATGTGAGCAATTGTTTGCCGATGACTTAACTGTTCCTTGTGACGAATGCCCTTGCCCAGATCAAATCGCTTTTAATGCCTTCCCCGAAATGTCGTGTGAAGGAAGTGGCGTACCTATAGGTTTACCTACGCCAGATATGCTAGTAACAGACCCCACAGGTGTTACTATCGTTTGGGCACCAGACCCAACTATTCCTGTAGAAGCAGGATGTACGGAAGAAACAGTCGAATATGTAGGTACAATTACCTGTATTGCAGATGATACATTTGTTTATGCTCCTGTTGCTTATACCTTTACAGTATATCCAATACTAGATGTAGAAGTAGTAGACCCAACTTGTGAAGGCGAAGCTGGTTCGGCACAAGTAATTAATGTACTTACCGCCGAAGTTTGTGATGGACCTGTTGCTGGTATTCCTGGCGCATTAGATTGCCCAGGCACTAACGCAACTTTAACCTACGACTTTGGACCTTATTTTGAAAATTCACTTTGCCCACAAGGACCTTTTGCTGATGTAGTGGATATTCCTTGTGATGTTTGTGATTGTCCTGATGTTTTATTCCCTCCTCCACCATTGCCAACAGAAGCTTGTTCTGCGGAAGAAGTGGAGTTTTGTGTAGATTTTACAGGACCTCCAACTGGAATTATCATTAATGGTACTTTTAATGGAGCACCTTTACCAGCTGGTGTAGTAGTAGACAATCAATTGTGTATTACCCTTACAGCACCAGAAAACTTAACCTGTGATCTTTTACCCGTTGACTTTTCTTTAGAATCCGTTTTTTGCCCTAATGGAGATCCTGTTTTGATTGATGGGTTTGGTTTCCCAATTAATGACTTTTTACCATTTCCAGGAACAGTAGATATTTATCCAGCCCCATTTACAGAGGTAGTTATTCCTCCAACATGTGATGGCGAAGCAGGTAGCGCAATTATTACCGCTGC
The DNA here is from genome assembly GCA_020630215.1 of Bacteroidota bacterium. Classification (GTDB taxonomy): domain Bacteria; phylum Bacteroidota; class Bacteroidia; order Chitinophagales; family UBA2359; genus JAHDBT01. The sequence continues at coordinate 2,406 of JAHDBT010000350.1, read as the reverse complement.
CGATGGTGCAGAATGTTTAAATGTAGTTGGAACCCCAGGTGTTACTGCATGTCCTGGCGAAGATGCCGTATTAAGCTATGCTTTAGAAATTGGCGTTGGCACAGCATGTGAGCAAATTTTTGGCGATGACATTTTAACACCTTGTTCTGATTGCCCATGTCCAGGCCAACTAGTATATGTAGATGTGCCAGAAGAACTATGTGCCGATGATACAGGTGGCGCATTACCAGCAGCCTTACCAATTGCAGATGAATTAGTGGATGGCCCAGGCGTAACCGTAACATGGGACCCAGACCCAACCATTCCAATTATACCAGATGCATGTGAACCCGTAACCGTAGAATATACGGGTACGATTGTTTGTACTTCAGATGATACCTTTGTATACGACCCTGTTGTACATACTGTAACCGTATATCCTTTCTTAGATATAATAATAATAGACCCAGATTGTGAAGGCGAAGCAGGTTTAGCGCAAGTAATTAATGTAGCAACAGGTGCTGCTTGTGGCGAACCAGTTGTAGGAGTTGTAGGTACACCCGGTACTTGTGAAGTGCCAGGCGAACCAGCTACTTTAAGTTACGATTTAGCTTTCTTTGCAGGAACCGCATGTGAGCAAATTTTTGCTGATGATATCATTGTTCCTTGTGTTGATGGAGGCGGTTGTTCTACCTTCCCAGACGAAGGACCAGCTTGTTACATCAGCTCTACAGCAACCCCTGATTTCCCTGCCGAAGTTTGTGCAGGCGAACCCTTAGATATTACCGTAACCGTAGAAGCAACCAATCCAAACTTCGACCATTGGGTTATTTTAAACGACTTAACCAATGGGATAGAACTTGACAGAATTAATAATTTTGGTGACAATCCTACCCCAGCAATTTTCCAATATTTTGGAGAAAACATTACTTGTGCTATTGCAGAAGTAGAATTAGAAATTGTAATTGCTTGTTGGGAAGATGACTCAGAAGTTGACCGTTACCCACTAGGCACGGTAACTATTTATCCAGAACCTTTCGCAGAAATAGTTGTTCCACCAACTTGTGACGGTGAAGCTGGTAGCGTAACCATTACCGCAGTTGACGGAGAAATATGTGATTCCGCAGTTGGTGTAGCTGGCGAGTTCGGTTGCCCAGGTACAGATGCAACATTGAGCTACGATTTTGCTTTCTTTGCAGGTACTACTTGTGAGCAATTATTTGTCGATGATGTAGTAGTTCCTTGTGTTAACTGTTGTCCTAGTGCCGAACCAGCTATTACTTTAGAAGAAGTTTGTTCTGGTACCCCTGGCACTGTGCCAGAAGTAGTATTAACAGATGATAATGGCAACCCTGTAGAATGGTTCCAAGGAGACCCAAATGCAGGAGGCACACCATTAGCAGAAGTAGTTTGGGATAATGAAACATGTGCGCCTATTGAAATAGAATTAATGGCTTATGTTTTATGTGATGATGATGCCAATGCAGAAACGCCAGAGGTATACGTACCTTTAAGTATTACGCATACTGTATTAGTATATCCTGCCCCTTTTGCCGAAGAAGTAGTATTACCTACTTGTGAAGGCGAAGCAGGTAGTGTAACCATTACCGCAGCTAACGGAGACATTTGTGATGGACCAATAGAAGGTACGCCAGGCGTAGCAGGTACTGATTGTGCCGATAGCCAAGATGCAAGCCTTACTTATGTAAATGCCTTCTTTGCAGATTCTCCATGCCCACAACCATTTAATATTATAGAAACGATACCTTGTAGCACAACTTGTGATACGGGCTGTTGTAATGATGTATGTTACCTACCAGGTGCCACCTTTAATTTAGCATTAACCGAAGCTTGTTCTGGAGGAATTATTCCTTATATAGTTGAATTAGCAGCAGGTAATGAAAACCTGGATGCTGATATTGTGGTATTTAATGCCGCTGGAGATATTGTTGATTTCCAATCTCATTTTCCAGGCGATCCTGTTATTATTCAGAGCGAGTTAAATGTATTTAATGATGGATGTGAAGTCTTAATGGAAGAATTTACTTACCAAATATTTTGTTTCCCAGGTGGTTTTGCAGATGGTGGCGCAGTATTAGATTCTGGTACATTGCCAGCCGTTACAGTATATCCAGACCCATTCATTTTAGTACCAGTTGCTGGCGATTGTGAAACACCGCCAACAGTAGCAATATTAGCAGCAGATGGAACCGAATGTGATGCCTTAACAGGAGACCTTCCCGCTACACCAATATGTGATGGAGAAGCAACAGCTGCTGTATTAATTGGTGAGTTTGATCAAAATGCTTTCTTAGCTATCGATCCTCCTTCTACTTGTTACCAACCAGAACCTTACCAAGCTTTAGCTATTTGTATAGCAGAACCTTGTCCTACAACAACAAGTACAAGTACTACAGGAAGCACAAC
>JAHDBT010000349.1 GCA_020630215.1 Bacteroidota bacterium | reverse complement strand
AGGAAAAAAAGACAAGGCTTGGGTCATCAAGAACTTAGGTTTTGAGTCACTAGTGACACCAATTGCACAAAAATAGCGGTACTTATTTATTCTCCGTCCCTTAATGCAATTTTAAAAGTGTGTATAAATATTAATTATTAAAATTACCTATCCCAATAAAAATGAGCGAATACCAATACTACGAATTTCAATCCATAGACCAAGCACTTTCTACTAAAGACAGAAAAGAAATAAGCAGTTGGTCGAGTAGAAGCGACTGTTCTAATAGGAAAGCTGTTTTTAATTATAGCTATGGAGATTTTCCAAAAAATATAAACGAGGTCTTACTAAAGTACTTTGATGCGGCTTTGTATTTATCTAATTGGGGCACTCGACAATTGCTATTTAAACTGCCTATTGCACTAGTAAATTTAAATAGTTTATTAGCCTATAATACCAGCATTTACCTAGAACAAGAAAGTTGTTTAAATATAGAACAGAAAGGCGAGTTTGTAGTAATTGATATTAATTTAAATAAGGAGGAATGGTGGATAGAAGGCGAGGGAGTACTTTCTGATTTAGTAGGATTGAGAAATGCTATTTTAGAAGGCGATTATAGGAGCTTGTTTATAGTATGGCTACACATTTTAAGCTTAAAATATGAGCAGGAGGAAATGGTGGAGATTACAAGTATTAACCCTAATTTAATTCCGCCCAATTTAAAGGAAACAACAAGTGAATTAGATGCGCTAATTGAATTTGCTGCTATTAACAAAGATTGGATAGTAGCTGCTGCCAATTACAGCAAAACAACTACAAAGGAAAATATAGATTTTGAAGCGCAATTAAAATTACTGGATGCAAACAAAAAAAACGAATATCTTTTAAGAATTTTGCAAGGAGAAAACAACCTAGCATTAAAATTAAAAAAAGAATTAGCCACACTAGGAAAAGAAAAAATAAATGTAACTACATTTAATACCGAAATTAAATTAGAAAAATTAATTGCTACTGTTGATAACGTAACTGCCCAAAGAAAAGCAGCAATAGCAGAAGCAAAAAAAATAGCCCATCAAAAAAAGATGGAGCAACTGGTTATTGAGAAAAAATATGTTTTAGAAAGTATAGACCGCCATCTTTTAAAAAGCCATGCAACTGCGTATGATAAAGCAGTAGATGCCATGCTAGATTTAAAAGACTTAGCTAAATACCAAAATAAGGAATTAGAATTTAACCAATATATGGCAGGTATTATGGAAAAATATGGACGAAGAGGTACATTAATACGCCGACTTAAAGATCAAGATTTAGTATAATACTTCCTTATTTTGTATCCATCACTTACCCAAATAATCCAAAATATACTGGTTTACCAAACGAGGATATTCGTGCTGTACCCAATGGCTACAATCTCTAATGTATTTAATTTTCACTTTTTGTTCGCAGTAATACTGGGTATTGTAGGTTAACTCTTTTACTAGGGCTTTATCGTTTTCTCCCCATATCATAAACACGGGTGCGGCTACTTTTTGTGGGGGTCTTCCGTCATCGGTAGTAGGGTAACGGGCACTTGCTCGATAATAATTAATACTTGCTCTCAAGGCACCTGGTTTGCTAAAAGCGGTTACGTACTTGTCAATATCTTCATCGGTAAAAGCATCGGGGTTGTAGGCCCAACCTTGTAGCGATTGCTCAAAAATACGTCGAGTTTGCAGGCGCATAAACAACTCTGGTAAATACGGAATTTGAAACCACAATACGTACCAACTCTTTAGTACTTGCCGTATATTTTTTCGCCACTGCTTTTTTAATTCGGCAGGATGCGACATATTTAATACAATTAACTTTTCCACTACTTCGGGATGATAGCCTGCCAACATCCATGCAACTGCACCGCCCCAATCGTGTGCTACAATAATGGCTTTTTCTTCACCCAAAGCATGTATCAGTTCTACTATATCTTTCATTAGCAACTCCATCCTATAATGCTTTACGCCTTCGGGCTTTTCGCTTAAATTATACCCTCTCATGTCTGGCGCTACTACTCGGTAATGTTTGGCAAAGGCAGGTATTTGCTTGCGCCACGAATACCAAAATTCGGGAAACCCATGTAGTAGAATCATGAGTGGTCCTTCGCCTTGTGTTACGTAATGTAATTGCACGTCGTTTACGGTAATGTATTGGTGTTCCAGTTCCATTGTTGATGGTGTTTTTTTAGTAGACTGCATATTAAACAAAAACGGCTTAAACACCAAAAATGTTTAAGCCGTTTTTTCTTTAACTATTGAACAAGATTTTAAAGAAATCCTGAAATACAATTATTTTTTTTCTCATTCACTTATCGAGCAATCACATAATTAATTCCGACCTGAATACCTGTCGTTAAATTTTTACTATCTACTCGTTTAGCAGAGTTGTTAGGATATAAGCTTAACAAGCCTGTATCTTTATCCTCAATATCGTTGGTAGAATAATCGGCACGGAAGGCGAGGGTAAGGTTAAAATTATCGGTGATGTTAAATTGTGGTCCAAAAGTTAACAAATAACTTATTTCTTTTTTATTGTAAAAGTCTTTGGTTTCGGCATTAATTGCATCGTAGTTGGTTTCAATATTATTACGAGTTTCGGTAGCACTGCGTAAAAAGCCATACTGAATACCTGCTGCTAAAAAGAAGCCAGTAGGTGCGTAGGGGTCGCTATTAAACTTTACTAAAAAGGGAATTTTTAGGTACTTTAATTCAATTTCTGATATTTGGTAAGACAAACCTTCGTGCTTGTATTTTTGCCCTTGTGAAGAAAATAATAGTCCTGACTGAATACCCATATTATCAGAAAAGTTTAAACCTAAATTTAAGCCATAAGCCATACCAAATTTTCTCTTAAAATCTAATTCATCGCCTACATCAAAATCATCTGAGTTAAAAATCCATACAGATTGAGGAATTACTTTAACCCCAATTTCTAATCCTTGTTGAGCATAGGTTTTTGTACTATTGGCGGTAAATAAACAAAGTACCAGACCAAACATTAACAACAAATTTTTCATGAGCTTACAATTGTTTTATTCTATGATAATTTTAAAAATAAAAAATGAGGAGGGTGTAAGTTTGTTGAAGTCAAATGTGTATTTTTAGTATTGAGAAGAATAGTGCCCCTTCCTCCCTGCATGTAAGGGAAACCGAAAAAAATAATCTACCCATCTGACGGACTCTTTTTCCTGCATTAAAATTTTTCCACGTAGTGCTGTATGTGGAAAAATTTTGCCTTGCTAAAAGAAAAAATAGCCTCGTCAACTTGGGTACCTTATTTATTCTCCGTCCCTAAATACAAAAAAATGTAACCTGTGGTTTAAAACGGAGTGCAAAGATCTAAAAATTATATGGATTAAGGTAATGAAAGTATAATTATATTTTGTCGTGTTTTTTCAAATACAGTTGCAAAGTATCATAACATATTAAGGCGCAATAGGTTTGTAATATATCTGCACCAATAACACCAGCTATTTGTATGCCATCATTTTCATAAATAGTATGTACTACATTAGATAAATCGAGGATAGTAATGTCTTGGTTGCTTGTATGCCAATTTCCGAGCATAAAATCTGTTGCATTGGCAGTTTGTTTTTCCATATTGCTACTACCCAAACCCGCTACTTTTTCGATGGTATAGGTGATGGTGATTGCTAGTTCGTTGGCAGTTTCGGTATCCAAACAAGTATGGCTTGCACCAGTATCTAGTATTAAACAAGCCTGCCGTCCGTTTAACAAAACATCTAGCAACAAATGTTGTGTTTCAATACAGTTCCAAGCAATTGGCTCATATAAAGTTGCGGCATTACTAGTAGGCATATTACTAACAATAGGCAAATGTATTTGTTGTGTTTGATAATCTAAAATGGCTTGGGTTTCCAGCAAAAAGTCGGCACCAATAATTCCTTCTATTTTGGTATAGGGGGGTGTAAAAGGTGCTAACGCTTTTTTGATGCCCGATAAATTAATAACGGCTGTATCATAGTTTTGCAGCATACAATGCCCTAGCTGCAAGGAAGATAACAAACCATTGGCTTTTTCATTGGTCGTTTCTGCAAGTCCTGCGGCTCGTTCGTTGGTATTAACCGCACTAATTACGAGCTTGAGTGCTTGTGCCGATACATTATGCATACAAGTAACCGAAGCCCCCGTATCAATAATAAAGTTAAGGGGGCAATTGTTAATCCTTACCGTAGTATACAGCAAATTATTGGGCAGTTTTTGTAGCGCAATTGATTGATGGCTTGCTAGTAAACCATCATTTATAGGACTTGTATTGGAATTCATTTATTGGATAATAATTTTAGAAAATTTTAAGGGAACATACAATAGTTACCATCTTTCTACATCTTCATCTTCGTTTAGTTTTTGGGTTTGCAAATACTGCTTATACCAAGCCCTGCTTTTAATTTTTTGCATCTCTCGTTCAATAATTAAATCGGCAAGTGCTAAAGCTGGCGGGGCATTCATTTCATGGTTCAGTGCCTTAACCGCTTTCTTTTCTGATACATCAAGCCGGTACAGCGTGTTTAAAAACTGTTCCATTTGGTGTTCCATCATTTCTGCTACTGCTTCCGATAACCATTTTCGCATCTCCGCTAATCGTTCTTCTTCAGAACCTTGATGCATCAATACATCTCGCAACTCAAAATCCTCACAGATTTCTCTAGTCGTTTGCTCTAATAGCCTTTTAGGTTCAATATTCATAAAAATGCTTATTTTTTGAGTGCTTAAACGCCCATTAAAATATAAAAAAAGAATTTACTAATCAAAAATTGCTAATCTAATGACGTTCTTATTTTGTTAAGCTGATAATTAAAGTTTAATTTTGTACTTTAGTGAGTGCTTGCTTTTAAAGCGATAAAAACACGGTTAAAAAACCCAGTAACATTAAAATGGTAAGGCAAAAAGAATATCCCGAAAAACTACAAGCAGCAGAACTAGATGCATACCTTAGTCAAGGATGGTTTAGAAATGGGCAAACGCTGTTTACTTCCGAGTATCTGTGTGTAAACGAAGGCGTTTATTCTTTGCTATGGATGCGACTGCATTTGCACAACTACCAATTTAAAAAACGCCATCGCAAACTGCTACGAGCAAACAGGGCGATGTTTACTTTAAAAATTAACAAAGCAAGCATTACCCCTGCCAAAGAAAGTTTATACAAGCATCAAGCCAAACGATTTGGTGGTTTTATTGCCTCCGATTTACAGGAGTATCTTTTAGACGGTTCGGCCTATAGTATTTTTGAAACGTACGAAATAGCGGTTTATCATGGCAACAAGTTAGTAGCGGTTAGTTTTTTTGACTTAGGTAAAAATAGCCTCGCCAGCATTATGGGTTTGTATCATCCTGATTATGCAAAATACAGCCTCGGTTTCTACACCATGCTAGAAGAAATTAGCTACGCTACCAATAATGGATTCGACTTTTACTATCCTGGATATGTAGTGCCTGATTATCCTAGGTTTGACTATAAATTGCGAGTAGGTACGATGCAACACTATAATTTTGCTAAAAAAACTTGGTGCACTCCCGAACAATTGCAATTAGAAACATTACCCATTAAATTGCTAAAAGATAAATTGCAAACCATTAGTCATTTATTAGACCAACACCATATCCCTAACAAATTATACATGTACCCAATGTATGAATCGGGCGGCTGGGAATATGGCAAAAATAAATTTTTACGCACCCCTTTATTTATCAGTTGCTTTCCTAATGCCAATTTTGTTGCCTATTTAATTATCGAATATAATATTAAAAAGCAAAAATACATTTTTAGCATTTGCTCCCAAAACGATTTCTTTTCCAATGTATTTATTAAATCATTAAGCGAAAATTATGATATGAGCAAAACATTCATGAGTGTGCTTTCTAAAATAGAAATTGTAGTAGAAAGTGATTCTCCCGAAACGATTACCAAAGCATTGATAAATATCATATAAATTGCGTTGTCACACAATAACAATTAAACGGTTCCTTATTAAATGGTAAATGGCGAAACTGCTAGAATTATTTGATTGCTGAATTGTTTTCCACCATTCCCCTACTGCTCATTAATCCTTAACTTTCAGTTGCTAATACAATTATTCGTATCGAATTCTAAAAAAAACATTTTCTTGCAGAAAAAGAAAAAAAGTCAAACCACTTACAGTCGAGTTTATTTAAAAGAATTTCCGAGTCATTAAATCCCATTTTATTTCGTCTTTCTCTTTATACAATTTTACTTCTTTTACCGTTTTTTTGGTCGAGTACATTTCAAAACAAGCATCTTCTAAATATTCTAACAAACTGTATTTTAAGGCTCTTGCGCCTGTTTCCCGTTTAATGGCATCTGCTACAATATGGTCGAGTACATCTTCGGCAATATGGAGTTTTACTCCTTCTAGGGCAAACTCTTTAGCATATTGATGAATGGTGTTGTTTTGTAAAATATTTTTCAGATCGCTTTTGCCTAGTGCTTTAAAAGGAATAATACGAGAAAATCGCCCTATTAATTCGGGCATCATTCCATAGGATTCAAAATAGGACGTACGAGCTACATCTTCCTTACTATAGGAAACCGCAATTTTATTGGAGGTGCCTTCTTTTTCTTCTTGCGCCTGTTTTTTTCCAAAACCAATGCCTTTACTTTTTTCTTTATTCACCACCCCTTTAAATCCCGAAAAAGCACCACTTGCAATAAACGCCACATTATGCGTACTAAAGGTTACTCGTTCGGAGTAAGACGAATGGCTTAAATTCATTGGCACATCAATCTCTGCCCCTTCTAACATTTTAAGCAGTTCTCGTTGCACGCCAATACCGCTTACATCTTTGGTAGTACCTGCCCCCGAAAAAACGGCATTATTTTTACCCGACGATAGTTTATCAAACTCATCCATACACACAATCCCTAGCGAAGCAATAAAAGGATCTTTATCCGCAGCATAAACCAATCTGGTAAGCATTGCAACTGCATCTTGTCCTACATAACCTGTTTCCGAATAAGCCGTAATATCAATAATTACCGTAGGCAACTGTAAAATCTGGTTAAATAAAATGTCGATTAAATAGGTTTTACCACAGCCCGTAGGGCCTAGCATAAGGTAGTTTTCTTTGGCCGGCAAATGGTGTTTTTTTATAGATTGCAGGTATATTTTTTTGAGTCGATTTATATGCCGATAAGCCATTAAACTCAATGCCTTTTTAGCACGTTCTTGACCAATATAGCCAAAAGTACCTATTTTATCCATCATTTCTTGAGGGGTATAAATAGGTAGTTCTCGTAAATAGTTTTGAAGATGTTGCTGAATGCGAGGATCGTTTTTATCGAGGTTTGCCATGTAATAAAGAATAAATTTATGGAATGATTTTAGGACGAGTTATTATTTTTTAGTTACGATTTCAAGGCATTTATTTTATAGAATCGAGTTTATGTGAATGAGAAAATTATTTTTTTTGAGGTAGCTGTAACTTTTTTTAAGCCTTATCCGTTCGACAGATGAAGCCGCTAATGAATGGGTTTTTAAAAGCACACAAATTAAAATACCAATCAGGTTTCACAAAATCACATTTCACAAATCATTCAATTAAGTACAAAAATCTAAAATCATGAAAAATTTAATTTTCTCGCTTGTTGCTAGTTTAATCCTTATTGCAAGCACTAATATCAACTTATCAGCTCAATCAAGAACACCATCAAATCA
>JAHDBT010000348.1 GCA_020630215.1 Bacteroidota bacterium | reverse complement strand
AGGGAGCCGTTATTAAAGCCAATGCAGGGAGAACTGTTTAGGTAAACTTGGGCATTGAGGGCTAGGAGGTTTTCGTACCAGGCTATTTTATCATCAGATTGAGAAGCGGATAAAACATCCATATCCCCATCATTATCTAGGTCTATAGCATATACTGACCTTGCTCTACCTGCACTGCTTGTGATAAGTTGTTCTGGGCCAAAACCTCCTAGCCCATCATTAGCATACCAAGCTATTTTATCATCGTCAAAAGATGCAGATAAAACATCCATATCGCCATCATTATCTATATCTGTAGCATAAACGGAAACTGCTTGGTCTGCACTGCTTGAGATGAGTTGTTCTGGGCCAAAACCTCCTAGCCCATCATTAGTATACCAGGCTATTTTATCATCCCCCGAAGATGTGGATAAAACATCCATATCACCATCATTATCTATATCTGTAGCATATACGGAGCTTGCATTATCTGCACTGTCTGTGATGAGTTGTTCTGGTCCAAAACCTCCTATACCATCATTAGCATACCAAGCTATTTTATCATCATTATAAGATGAGGATAAAATATCCATATCGCCATCATTATCTATATCTGTAGCATATACTGAACTTGCTCCTTCTGCATTGCTTGTGATGAGTTGTTCTAGGCTAAAACCTCCTAACCCATCATTAGCATACCAAGCTATTTTATCATCCAATTGAGAAGCGGATAATACATCCATATCCCCATCATTATCTATATCTGTAGCATAAACTGAAATTGCTCCTTCTGCACTAGTTGTTATGAGTTGTTCTGAACCAAAACCTCCTAGCCCATCATTAGCATACCAAGCTATTTTATCATCCAATTGAGAAGCGGATAAAACATCCATATCACCATCATTATCTATATCTGTAGCATAGACTGATTTTGCTCCTTCTGCACTAGTTGTAATAGGTTGTTCTGAACCAAAACCTCCTAGCCCATCATTAATATACCACGCTATTTTATCATCATCCCTTGATGCGAATAACACATCCAAATCACCATCATTATCTAGGTCTGTTGCGTAGACTGAATTTGCACCTTTTGCATTAGCTGTAATAATTTGTTCTGAACCAAAACCTCCTATACCATCACTTTCATACCATGCTATTTTATCATCAAAGGAAGAAGCGGATAATACATCCAAATCACCATCATTATCTAGGTCGGAAGTAAAAACTGCTTTCACACCATTAGCCGTCAATGTAATTATTTGTTCTCCACTAAATACTCCCAAGCCATCATTAGCATACCATGCTACTTTATCATAGTATTGTGAAGCCGATAAAATATCCATATCGCCATCATTATCAATATCAGATACATACACCACCCCTGTGTAAACTTCATCTGATGCAATAATATTTTCTTCATCAAAATTACCCAATCCATCATTTGCAAACCAAGTAATTTTAGCATCTGAGCCTGAAATAAAGATAACATCCATATACTCATCATTATTTAGGTCTTCTGCAAAAACCGTTTGTCCTCCATTCGCATTTGTTGAAATAATATTTTGTTCGCCAAAATTACCTAATCCATCATTTTCATACCACGCTATTTTACTATCCCCACTAGATGCAGATAAAACATCTATATCGCCATCAGCATCCAAATCAGCAGCATGGACTATTTTGACAAATAAAACGTCAGTTGTAATAACTTGCTGTTCACCAAAATTACCTAGTCCATCATTTTCGTACCACGCTATTTTATTATCTCCATAAGAAGCGGATAACACATCCATATCGCCATCATTATCTAAATCTGCTGCAAAAACATCTGTAGCTCCACTTGCATTTGTTGAAATAATATTTTGTTCGCCAAATTCGCCAAATCCATTATTCTCATACCAAGCAATTTTGTCATCTCCTTGAGATGCTGATAATACATCTATATCTCCATCATTATCTAGATCTGCTGTATAAATAGCATACAAAACACTTAAATTAGTCGTAATGATTTTTCGATCATAAAAATTTCCAAAACCATCGTTTTTAAACATCGCTATTTTATTATCTCCATAAGAAGCAGATAACACATCCATATCGCCATCATTATCAAAATCTACAGCCCGAACGTCTACGGCTGAATCAGTAAATGGTGTAATTATTTGCTGCTCTCCAAAAGTAGTTTGCCCAAAACTTTGTTGGGGTAAAAAGAAAAATAGCGTAGCAAAAATAAAGAGTAAGTTGGTTGCTAAGGTTTTCATAATAATGGGTGTTTGGATTAAAAATTAGGGTTAGCTCAATAGTGGCGGGTATCGAAACCGCCGCTATTGAGCGAGATGGTTTTGTGTTATGGTTTGGGCTTTGGCTCTTCCCTAGCCAACACCAATTTTTGGGTATAAACTTCGCCTGTATTCGTTTGCATTTTCACCAAATATAAGCCATTACTCAGCCCCTCCCCTTTTAAGGAAATTTGGTTGGGGTGATTGGCTTGCACTTCTCCATTGAATAGGGTTTTTATTAGTTGTCCATCTATGGATAAGAGTTGGATTTTTGCTTTTTCGTTGCTAGGGAGTTGAAATTGTATGGTGCTGGTATTGCTAAATGGGTTGGGGTAAGTTTGTAGTGTATTTTGGTTAGCATAAGTTAAAGAAGGCGCAAATATTATTGGTGGGTTTATTAAGTAATTTTCGTACCAAGCTATTTTATTATCCTCCCATGAAGTTGATAATACATCCATATCCCCATCATTGTCAAAATCTCCTGCATATAAATATTTAGGGTCCGTTACCTCCTCCTCAATAATTTGTACTTCCTCAAAATTGCCTAAACCATCATTTTTGTACCAAGCTATTTTATCGACCGATGTTGTTCCAACAATAACATTATACAATGGTGTTAATACATCTATATCGCCATCATTATCTAAATCCACAGGATACATGCTGCCTCCTCTATTAGCATTTGTATTAATAGCTTGTTCTTCACTAAAGTTACCTAATCCATCATTGGCATACCAATACATTTCCTTGTTAATTTCAGATGTTGATAAGACATCCAAATCTCCATCATTATCTAAGTCGGCTGTACTAATGCTCTTTGCGTGATTGATACTTGTATTGATAACTTGTTGCTCGCCAAAATTTCCTAGTCCATCATTTTCGTACCAAGCTACTTCATTATCATTTATCGATACTGATAACACATCCATATCGCCATCATTATCTAAGTCTGCTGTCTGCACATCAAATGGGTCATTAGCAGCTGTACTAATAACTTGTTGTTCGCCAAAATTTCCTAGTCCATCATTAGCATACCAAGCTATTTTATCATCCCAATAGGAAGCTGACAACACATCCATATCGCCATCATCATCTAAATCTGCGGCATGTACTGCCCTTGCCTGAAGCGCATCTATAGTAATAATTTGTTCTTCCCCAAATTCGCCTAAACCATCATTTTCGTACCAAGCTATTTTATGGTCAAATAATGATGCAGATAATACATCTATATCTCCATCATTATCTACATCTGTTGTAAATACGTCAACTGCGCCATTTGCATTCGTACTGATAATTCTTTGTTCATTAAATTTATCCACATCCTCATTCACGTACCACGCTATTTTATCATCATCAATTGATGCTGATATAATATCCATATCTCCATCATCGTCTAAGTCTGCTACAGACAACCTGAATACATCAAGGGAAAGTATGCTAACAACTTGTTGTTCCCAATATTCCTCTTGTCCATCATTAAGATACCAAGCTATTTTATCGTCACCCCAAGAAGCCGATAACACATCCATATCGCCATCATTATCTAAGTCTGCTGCATGAACAGCCTTTGCCCCAGAAGCATCTCCAACAAACTCCGTAATGCTCTGCTGATCACTCAAATTGCCGAAACCATCATTGGCATACCATGCTATTTCGGGATATCCTCCTGATGCTGATAATACATCCATATCCCCATCATTATCCAAATCGGTTGCATATATATCAGTTACACTACTAGCATTAATAGTAATTATCTGTTCTTCCTCAAAACCTCCTAGTCCATCATTAACATACCATACTATATCCCCAATATTATATGCTGCCGATAATACATCCATATCGCCATCATTATCCAAATCGGCGGCATATACCGCACTTGCCCCCTCTGCACTTGTTGAAATAATTTGTTCTTCCCCAAAACCTCCTATTCCATCATTAGCATACCAAGCTATTTTGTCATCAAATTCTGATGCCGATAAAACATCCATGTCTCCATCATTATCCAAATCGGCGGAATAAACACAACGTGCAAAATCTGCATTTGTAGTAATCACTTGTTGTTCACCAAAATTGCCTAAACCATCGTTGGCATACCAAGCTATTTTATCATCAAACCCAGATGCAGCTAAAACATCTAAGGTTCCATCATTATCTATATCTACTGTGTATATGGAGTTTGCGCCACCTGCATTTGTTGTAATAATTTGTTGTTCGCCAAAGTTGCCTAAACCATCATTAGTATACCAGGCTATTTCACCATCCCAATAAGATGTGGATAAAACATCCATATCGCCATCATTATCTATATCTGCGGCAGCCATAGCCCTTATCTCATCTGCATTGGTTGCAATAGTTTGTTGCGTACCAAAGTTGCCTAAACCATCATTAGCATACCAAGCTATTTTACCATCTTTTGCTGATGCTGATAAAATATCCATGTTTCCGTCATTATCTATATCTACCGCCAAAACATCTATTGCGCCATTTGTAGATGGCGTAATTACCTGTTCTTCTCCAAAAATAGTTTGTCCAATTCCTTCTTTTGGCAAATAAAAAAGGAACAATAAACTAGTAATAGTTACAAAGTGAGTTCGTAAAGATTTCATTATAAAATGTTTTTTCTAGTTATAAATTAGGGTTGCTCAATAGTGGTAAGTATCGAAACCCACTACTATTGAGCGAGTAAGTTTTGTGTTATGGTTTTGGCTTTGGCTCTTCCCTAGCCAACACCAATTTTTGGGTATAAACTTCGCCTGTATTCGTTTGCATTTTCACCAAATATAAGCCATTAGGCAAATCCTTTTCTTTTAAGGAAATATGGTTGGGTTGATTGGCTTCTACTTCTCCATCAAATAGTGTTTTTATCAATTGTCCATTAATGGAGAAGAGTTGTATTTGTGTGGTGCTAGCATTTGGCACAAAAAATTTAATTTTCGTTTCATTAGTTGGCAAATGAAAATATACGCTTAAAGGTTGTATATCAGGGCAGTGCTCGTTTTGGGTATTAAGTTGCAGGTTAATAGTATCGGTTAAGAATATGGTATTGTCTTGTGCTGCACTTGCCTTAACGACTATTTGTACGATGCCTTTTTGCAAATCATTGGTGCTAGGTAAATAGGTCGTTTCCGATTGATTGGTATGCTCTAAGTTACCATTACCTAAACTGGTCCAATGCCATATTGGTTCAACATTGTGTGTAATTTTGGCAGTTAATGGTATAGGGTAGGGCGGTTCCCCTTCACATACTACAACTGGTATATTGGCAGGGACTATTAGCATAGGTAATGTTTCTACCATTGTGTTAATAGTTGTATTAGTGACAATAGGCGGGTTTAAATCGAAGTAAATGTTTGCGGTATTTTCTATAGGAATAAAATCTTCCTCCTCTTGTTTAGCGAGAATAGCATAACGCACAAAGCCATGACTGGCTATTTCGTTAGTTGTACTATCGGGAAGAAGGATGTTGTAGAAATTAAATGTTAGTAAGCCATTAGCTGCTAGGCTGGTTTCTACCGAATGACTACTAGCAACTATTTTAAGTGTTTTACTATCTAAATGGGGCGATAATTGGTCGGTAATTCGTACTCTATAGGCAGTATCGTTGCCTGTATTTTGAAAACGGACTAAGTAATCTAAGGTATCTGTATTGAGTGTTAAGTTTCCCTCCCATATTCCGGGGGGATAAACTAGTTTATCGTTAGGGTCGTAAGAGCAAAGTAAAGTGGAGGTCCAATAATCTACATCAAGTACTCGGTAAGCATTTACGGTTTCATCAAAGTCATAAAAAGTAGCATCAAAGTTCATTTCTTCTCCTAAAAAAGCGGCATTAGGCATTGTTAATATAACACGTATTGACGAACGGGGTTGAAAAGGATATAAAGTATCTATTTCCCAAAAAAGTGTTTGGTAGTGAATACTGTCGGGAGGGGGATTTGCATGGGAGAAAGTGCTTAGTTGCTCAATATTTAGTTCTACTAATCCATTAATAATTTCGGTACCTGTATTCCTATATTTAAGCCAAATAGCGGCATCTTCATTACACCTTGTTGCTGTGGCGGTAAGACTTAGTTGGGCATCAATAATGGGTTGGATTGGGTGAATGCCAAAGTATAGCTTTATGCTACTACCTTGCGCTTGGCTAATTACGGTACTGGTAGGTTCAGTTGTAGGAAACCAATTTTCAGGGACATGGTAACTCACTTCATAAACACCTGGTTCGACATAATGGCTCATGTGGCCATCTCCATTTGATATTAGATGAATAGCCAATGGATTAATGGTTATACTTTGGTTAGCTAAAAGGTAGTCTTCTCCATCTATATTTCCATTTTGGTTAAAATCGTAAAAACAGTAGGTACTGATTTCATCATACCCATATAAATTCTCGTACCAGGTTACTGTACTACCATACCTCGATGCAACAAAAATATCTATATCTTCATCACTATCTATATCAGCGGCAACTATAGCACTATTCCGTTCTGTTGCAACAACTTTTTTTTCTAGAAAATTTCCATGTCCAATATTTTCAAAGCTAACTATCTCAATAGAGTTTCCTGATAGGAGATCTATGTCATTATCATTATCCAAATCAGCAGCAAGTAACGATATTGGAGCACTTTCAGTTGCAATTACTTGTTGTGCTCCAAAATTACCTGCGCCATCATTTTCATACCAAGCTATTTTTTCTGCATTTGCAGTATATCCCGAACCAGAAATGATATCTAAGTCGCCATCGTTATCTATATCTATCGCACAAACATTAAATAAACTTTTAATACTATCTACTATCATTTGTTCTTCCTCAAAACCACCATAGCCATCATTTTCATACCAAAAAATTGGATTACTCCAAGTACCTATTCCTGCTACAACATCCAAATCTCCATCATTATCTAAGTCATGAGCTATTGCAACGCTTCCCCCGCTATCTCCCTCAACTGCACTCATTGCTATTATATTAGCTTCTCCAAAACCGTCTATTCCATTATTAGGATACCATTCAACATGATAGTAAGTATCTGCGGAAGAAAGCACATCCATATCACCGTCCTTATCTAAATCGGCAACAAATACCGTATTGACTCCATAGGCACTATTGGTAATAATTTGCTCTTCGCTAAAACTGCCAAAGCCATCGTTTTCATACCAAGCTATTTTATTATCCTCGCTAGAGGCAGACAAAATATCTTGGTCTCCATCACTATCTAAATCGGCTGCCTTAATATCTTGCACCTCTAGCACATTAGTTGATATTATTTTTTCACTAGTAAAGTTATTAAAACCATCATTTTCATACCAAGCTATTTTATCATCCCAATAGGATGCTGACACAACATCTAAATCGCCATCGTTGTCTAAATCTGCCACCACAACATCTTTTGCGCCATTTGCATTAGAGGTAACAGTATAGGGTGCATCAAAATTACCAAACCCATTATTTTTAAACCAAACTATTTTACTAGTATGATAGGCCGCCACAATATCTATATTACCATCATTATTAAAATCAGCAGTTATAGCAACCCTAGCACCTATAGCCTCATTAGC